>JARGFC010000058.1:0-24472 GCA_038397925.1 Treponemataceae bacterium | reverse complement strand
ATTGGAGATGGCAAAAAAGCCGGAATGGTTGTAATGCTTAGACAGCTGATTTTATTTATACCGGCGATACTACTATTTCCAAAGTTTTTTGGAGCAACGGCAGTTTGGTGGGCAGAGCCTGTGGTGGATTTTAGTATGATTATGTTGGGACTGTTTTTAATGCTTAATGGACTTAGGAAAATGGGAAAACAACAAATTACAAACAGTTTTAGGTAGCTTAAAAGACAAAATAAAAAATTAGAGAGGATGATTTTATGAAACAAGATATGAAAGAACAATTATTAACAAAAAGACCTATAGATTTACTTTTTCAATTATCTATTCCTGCTGTAATAGGAATGATAGTAATAGGTCTTTATCCACTAATGGATGGAATTTTTGCAGGAAATATTATAGGACAAACGGCAATGACAGCTTGTGGTGTAGCTATGCCACTTACCTTTTTCAATAGTGGAGTATCTACACTCATAGGTGTAGGTTCAGCATCAGTTTTATCAAGAGCTATAGGAAAGGGCGACAAAAAAACAGTTGATAAAATTATGGGGAATTTAATCTTTTGGGTTATTCTATTCTCATCAATTATTACAATATGCGGAATTTTACTTGCACCACATTTTTTAGATATGGTTGGAGCAAGTGGAGAAATTAAAGAATATGGTATCAGATATTTACGAGTAATTTTCATTGGTTCTTTATTTGTAAACTTTACTCAATCAGCAAACATGGTTATGCGTGGAGAAGGATTAATGAAAAAAGCAATGCTCATTATGGGGCTAGGGGCTTTTTTAAACATAATTCTTGATCCCATTCTAATGAAATTAATGGGAAAATATGCAATTGAAGGCGCTGCACTTGCAACTATTACAGCACAATTTGTTCAAGCGATAATAACACTCCATTACTTCAAATATAAAAGTAAAGCAGTAAAAATAAATAAAATCAAACCTGATCAGGAAATAAAAAAAGAAATGTTTGGCGTAGGGTCATCTGCTATGATGATGCAAATTTTATTTATGATTCAACAAACAATGCTATATAAAATGTCATTTAAATATGGCGGAGATACAAATGCTATCTTGATGGCAGCAACACTTAGAATATATGCCTTTTCATTCATTCCACTTTGGGGAATGAGTCAAGGTTTACAACCTGTAGTTGGTACAAATTTTGGAGCAAAGAAATATGATAGAGTAAAGGAAGCTATGAAAGTATTTTCTATCGGAGGATTAGTTCTTGCATCAATATTTTGGATACCAGCATTAGCATTTTCAAGGAATATTCTTTCTTTATTTGGAGTAGAAGAAAGAATTATAACTCAAGGAATAGGGAACTTTAGACTATTTTATTCCATCTTTATCCTATATGGAGTAATGGTAATGACTATAACATTCTTTCAATCAATAGGAAATGCTAAAAAAGCTGGCACAATAGTCATGCTAAGGCAGTTATTTTTATTCGTACCTGCCATGATTATTTTACCAATGATATTTGGAGTTAAAGCAGTATGGTTTGCTGAACCCCTTGTAGATTTAATTATGATAATAGCTGGTGTAGTAATGATGTTTGGGGAATTAAATAGGATGGATAAAATTAGTTTGAAAAATTCAAGTAATGAATAATGAGTGGATTGATTTAAAAGAATGGAGGAAAATATGCAAATAAAGATAATTAAAAATAATAGGAGTAATAATATGACTAAAGAAAAATTAGTTGTAAGGGATTTGGTTACAATCGGTGTGTTTACAGTAATCTATTTTGTGCTAATGTTTGCTGTTGGAATGATTGGAATGGTGCCGATTTTGTTTTTGGTTTATCCGACTATTTTAGGAATTGTTTCGGGTGTGGTAATTATGCTTTTTATGGCAAAGGTACAAAAACCTTGGGGTATTTTTATTTTAGGAATGCTATCGCCACTTATAATGTTTGTAATGGGACATACATATGTACTTCCATTACATGCATTGCTAATAATGCTCATTGCTGAATTTATTCGAAAAGCGGGCGGCTATAATTCTTTTAAGCATAATATGTTTTCATTTGCAGTTTTTAATATGTGGGTTTGTGGTTCAATTATGCAAATGCTCTGGGCAAAAGAAAGATACATCGAATTATCTATGATGATGGGTGAGGAATATGTTAAAAAGTTAGAAGAACTCATTACTTATCCTCATATGGCGTTGGTTTATCTGGGTGCTTTTGTTGGCGGAATACTCGGTGCATATATTGGAAAAGCTTTTTTGAAAAAACATTTTGAAAAAGCGGGTATTATTTAATGTTACAATCACCGGTTAATAGATTTAACCCTAATCCGGTAACAAAGCTAATTGCAGTTTTGTTGCTGGGTTTTACGCCTGTGCATACAATCAACGACATATTTGCTCTTGGAATTGTTGTTTTATTGTCGGTATTCTTTTTAGTAAACGGATATGTCGGCACAGCAATTAAAGGTGGGTTAATATATGCATTTTTGTATAAGTTACCTAATTTTGAAGGTTTGTATCATTTCCCTGTAATTATCAAAATATTCATATCATTATTGATTATGGTTCGAATGTTTTATTTACCTTTTTTTGCAGCAAAATTTTTAATAAAAACTTCTGATGTTGGTAGCATTATAACTTCGATGGACAAAATCAAAATTCCACAATCGTTTTCTATTCCATTGGCAGTTATGTTTCGCTTTTTCCCCTCTTTTAAAGAAGAAAAAAAGAACATTAAACGAGCGATGAAAATTCGAGGAATTAAACTTACAAATCCGATAAAATATTTGGAATATGTAGCAGTTCCTATTTTGATTTTATCGTCTAATATATCAGATGATATTGCAAAAGCGGCTGAAGTAAAATGCATAGAAAACCCTATCCAAAAAACACGATATACAACGATAAGTATCGGTGTCGTTGATTTTATTTTTTTGGGACTTATTACAATTATTACGGTAGGCGGTTGGTTATGGTAGAACTCGAAAATATATGTCTTTCTTATGATAAAAAAAATAAGGTATTAAAAGATTTTTCTTTGAATATTAAACAAGGCGAATGTGTACTTTTTACCGGAGAAAGTGGTTCCGGAAAAACTTCTGTTATAAACGCTATAAATGGTCTTGCAAGCCGATACGACAAAGCTTGCATTACTGGCAATATTAAAATTAACGGTTTATCCACAAAAGATTTAGAAATTTATCAAATATCCAAACTCATATCCACTGTTTTTCAAAACCCTAAAACTTACTTTTTTAATGTAAACACTACTTTAGAACTGCTATTTTATTTGGAAAATTTAGGATTCAATAGAGAAGAGATGGATAGGCGAATGGAAAAAATGCTTTCTATATTTCCTATTGAACATTTATTAAATCGGGATATTTTTAAACTGTCAGGCGGCGAAAAACAAATTCTTTGCGTAGCATCTTGTTATATGGCAGGAACGAAAATCATCGTACTTGATGAACCGTCTTCTAACCTTGACGCCCAATATATTGAAGTGCTTTCTAATATGTTAAAAATATTAAAAGCTGAAAAAATATCTTTGATTATTTCAGAGCATAGGATTTATTATCTTATGAATGTAGTGGATAGAATTATTTTACTCGAAAATGGCAAAATCAAAAAAGAATATACTTCCAAAGAATTATCTACCTTTACAAATGATGTGTGCATAAAATTAGGATTACGAAGCGTAAACAAAACTAAACTTACAAAAGGCGAACCGACAAGCTCTGGCGACTTACTAATAAAAAACTTTGTTTATAAATTCGACGGATTTAATTCCCAACTTGCTATCGATAATATGTCTTTTCAACTTGGGAAAATATATGGCATTATAGGTAAAAATGGCTGTGGTAAAACAACTTTTGTACATTCGTTAATTGGTATCGAAAAAAGCTCAAAAGAAGAGGTTTATCTCAACGATAAAAAACTTTCAAAAAAACAAAGACTTACAATGTCGAGCCTTGTGATGCAAGATGTTAATCATCAGCTTTTTTCCGATGAGGTTTTAGAAGAGGTTGTTCTTGGTGTTAAAAATCCCAACAAAGAAAAGGCTATTTCGCTTTTGAAAGATTTGAATATGTACGATTATATTGACCGACATCCGATGAGTCTATCTGGCGGGCAAAAACAAAGACTTGCTATCGCTTCTGTTTTATATAAAAATTCTCGTTTTATTTTCTTTGACGAACCAACAAGCGGAATGGACTACAAAAATATGGAACGAATATCTGCTCTCATCAAACAAGTCTCAACCCCCGACAACATTATTTTTATTATTTCTCACGACATAGAATTTTTGAACCTAACAGTTGATTACACAATAAATTTGGAAAAGTATAGGACGGTTTTATTTATTCCTTGACTCTCCCTATTTTTATGTATTATCCAATAGTTTCACCCTTTAGAAGTCTGCTTATAACCGTTTAAAATTATTATAATTAAAGCTTTCGTAAGACCAGTTACCTTAACAATTTTTCTGAAAAGTCGCCTATTTATCAAAAAATGCTTGAAGTGTAAGGTTTAAAAAATCGTAAATTGATAGATGTTTTACAAAACTTTGTGCTCGATTTTTCAAGATAACCATTTGTACCATACTTTATAAAAAGCTAAAGAGAAAAAAAAATTTGACGAAAATATAATAAAAGGTTAGTTTATGCTTCACAATATTGTTTTTACGGATAATATTTTTATTTTATCTCGTACTTTAGGTTTGATTTCTCAAAGTTTGCATCTTGTTTTTGCCGAAGAGGTTTTTTCAAAAAAGTTTGAACTGGATATTTTATTTTGTGGTGAAACTATAAAAAAAATATTCGAAAAGCTTAACTCCCAAGAACATCTGCACGACTATTTGGATACGATGAAGTGTTTGTATTCTTGTTCAAGCCGTTTTGTACAAATATTAGCAAATTTAGAAAGTGAAAATAGGGGCATTTTTGAAAGCGACCCTGAAAAGATCAGCAAACTAAGAATCGAGCATGAAGAAATTCGTTTGAACATTTCTAAAAAGGTTCGAAACACTAATGTTGATGCCGAAATAATAAATATTGTTTCTGATATGGAGTTGACCGAACTTTTAGATTTTGGAAACCCAGTTTCTACAAGAAACTAAACGAATTCTTTTTAGAAAACAAATTTAAGGAAAAAAATAATTGCGAATAACGGGTGGAAAACTTACAAATCGCCGAACTGAAATTCCTGCGGGGACTGTGCGTCCTACGATGGATAGGGTACGCGAATCAATCTTTGCAGTTTTAGGGGATTTGACTGGTAATTCATTTTTAGACCTTTTTTCCGGTTCGGGAACCTGTGCTTTGGAAGCTTATTCACGAGGAGCCTATCCTGTTTATCTAGTGGAAAATGACAAAAAGAAAAGTCCTGTTATACTAAAAAATATTTCACTTGCGGAAAAAAGAATTGAATGCAAGTTTATTTCTGCAGAGCTTTTTATACAACGCAATAAAAAAGCTTTTGACATTATTAACTTAGATCCACCTTACAAGTATGCTTTTTATGATTCACTTTTAAGATCTTTAAGTGAATCTCAAACTATAAAACCTGATTCAATTATTTTAGTTCAACACGCAAGCGAAGTAATATTGAACTTACCAGAAAAATTATTCAAGGTAGATGAGCGAGTTTTTGGACGCACAATTGTTACTTTTCTAAAATGTAAAGATTAGTTTGACTTTTTGTTTTATTGTCGGGGTTCTATTGACTTATCGAAAATATCTTTTAAACTGTTACGCCATTCTTTTGAATTGTTTACTTCTTCAAAATTTATGGTTTTAATAATTTTAAAATTTTTACGATTACGCGGATTATTATCAGCAAACTGCACAATTCCAAAAGTTCCTTTGCCTAGATAATTGAGCTCTGAATTTTCAGGGAGACTTTCGTTTTCTAAAATTATTTTTCTAGCACAATCAAAATGAATTGGCTGTTGTGTAATTGTGTGAATTATTGATTCTGTAATTTCAACAATTGGTAATCCACATTTTGGACAAATATAGTTTCCATAGTTTACAGTTTTTCTTGCACCTCTTGTATTTGCTCTCCGTCTTTTGTTTTTCACAACTCGCCTCGTAAAATTAAAATCTTATTTGTGATAATTGTTGCAAGTCGATTAACAGCATCGTCAATATATTCTGGGTCTTCCAGCTTTTCACGAATTAAATCAACATTATTTTCATTAGCTTTGTCTTTTGCAACCAATTGCTTTTTATCAACGCTATTAATTTTACTTATTTTTGTTTTTTTTGCAAGTTCTTTTTTACGGGAATTTTCTTCAAGCATCCATATCTCCAAAGACATTTTCTATATACACAATTTCCGGTTCAACTTTCCAAAAAGGATTTGTTTTAAGAACCGCAACATCAAAACTCATATTCATCTCGCTATATTTTCGATTGTCTGCAATAAATTGTTTAGCCGTTTGTATAATTTTAGCTTGCTTTTTATTATTTATCAAAAGGCTTATATTTTCAATATCCAAATGTAACATAGTTTTCACTTCTATAAAACGCAACCTATCCTCGCTCAAAGCAATAATGTCGATTTCGCCTCTCAAGCTACGAAAGTTTTTAGCTAAAATTTTATAGTTTTTGTCTTCTAAAAACTTGGCAACAACAACTTCGCCTTGAGAGCCTATTTCCTTTGACATAACAAAACTTCCGTTTTTATTATCGGCAAAAAATTGGCAAGAGTAAGCCCTTTGTTAAATTAAGAGCGAAGCATAATAAAGATTTTTTAAAAAAGTAAAAAAAAAATGACATTTTTCGGGCACACATTCGTGTGCCTATTTTAAGAAAATCAGAGCACAACAATGAAACTCGCTAGCGAAAAGAGCAGAACGCTAAGTAAAACGCTATAGCGAGG
Source organism: Treponemataceae bacterium (assembly GCA_038397925.1). Taxonomy (GTDB): domain Bacteria; phylum Spirochaetota; class Spirochaetia; order Treponematales; family Treponemataceae; genus Treponema_B. The sequence continues at coordinate 17,606 of JARGFC010000058.1, read as the reverse complement.
AGCGTAGCTCTGGCTTGCTTAAGCGGGAATTTTTGTGCGTCAAAAATTCCCGCCTGCGTTGCCAGTTTTGCGTTGAAACTTATTACTAAGTTTAAGACCGCTCGTCATCCGAGACGAGCGGATAAACGATTTTCACAGAGCACGGTCAAGTCTTACAAATGTTAAAATATAAATTACTAGCTCGCCGTCCGTCGCGGGAGTGTAATTTTAGAAATAAGGACAAGTCGTACGAAGGTTAAAACTATGGAGAAATTTTCCCTCGCTTTAATTTATTTTATGCTCACCAATTCAAGTTCAAAAACTAAATACGAATTTGGTGGAATTAGTCCGTTAGCAATACTACGATCGCCATACGCAAGTTCGGGCGGAATAATTACAGTGCGTTTTTCGCCGAGTTTCATATCTGCAACAGCTTCGTCAAAGCCCGGTATCATTTTTCCCGCATTCACAGGAAAACTTAAAGGCTGCCCGTGCATTTCGCTAGCGTCAAAAACTTTGCCTGTTTCCAAAAGAGAGCCACGATAATGCACCGCCACAGTCTGCCCTGCTTTTGGTTTTGCACCGCTTGACTGCTTGGTAATAACATAGTAAAGACCTGAGTCCGTTTTTGTAGCATTTGACCACTTCTGTGTAATTTTTTCTTTTGCCGAATCGTGAATCGCTTTCAGCGCAGCCTTTGCTTTTTCAGCATTTTTATTCGCAACTTCTATGGCTAAGGCGTCAAAGTTTTTTTGTGAACAATCAAAATTTTTGGCTTTGCGTCCCTTGCGAACAATAACAAGTTTGTTGATTTTATCGCCTTGCACGATTGAGTCGACGACTTTCTGCCCTTTGATAACCTTGCCAAAAACAGTGTGCATATTATCTAACCACGGGGTTTCAACATGAGTTATAAAAAACTGTGAGCCGTTTGTATTCGGTCCCGCATTAGCCATCGAAAGCACACCTGCCCTGTTGTGCCTAAGACTTGGAACAAACTCATCCGCAAATCGGTAACCGGGTCCACCTGTACCCGTCCCAAGTGGGTCGCCACCTTGTATCATAAAGTTTTCAATAACTCTATGGAAAATCAAACCATCATAAAAAGGTTTACCACCAGTAGCATCAAGTTTTCCTTCTGCCAAACCAACAAAATTAGTGCAGGTTAAGGGAGTTTCTTCAAAGTATAGCTGTAAAAAAATATTTCCCTTTGCAGTTTGAATAACTGCATAAAGTCCGTCATTTGCTGATTTTTCGAATTCTCTTAATTCGTTCATATTTTTCCTCTCTTCTTGACTTAGCTTTGAGTCATTATTGCTAGCAACCACAAAGGCTGTACCAGCTGAAACCAAAAAAATTGCAAAAAGTGCAATTGAAATTATAAAAATAACTTTCTTTACTTGCATTTTTTATCCTCTTCATTATATTTTTTAGTTTTGCAAAATATCAAGCTTTGTGTTTTTAGTTTTTTTCAAAACTTGTTATAAACCAATTATAAATCGCTTCTGCACGAGTTGAAAAAGAGTTTTGTAGCTTTTCACTAATACCGGGTAACTTTGCAAAATTAGCCCGGGTATTTGCATAAGCCAGCAAATAATCTCCCAAATCTATTATCACAAGAGCCACATTCATTTCCTGCGGTGCAACCAGCGAAATAAAACCATATTTAAGCTTGTCCATATTTTCACAAACAAAACCTATACCATTATCTTCGGCAAAATAAGAATATCTATAAATGTATTCTCCAAAAGTTAAGTCTTTTTGCAACACTAATTGTTCTTTAGCTTTTAAATTGTCAGGTGTTTTTTCATAAACTGTTTTTTTGCCTGAAGTAATAGCTTTTATCGCATAGGATTTTTCGTAAAGGGTCCGCATAGTTTTACGGCTAGTGGAATAATATTCAATACCTTCCAGAGTGGAAACTGAGTGCAAAATATTATTGATTTTTTGCAAGTCCTTTTCGCTTGTTTTTTTCTTTTTGTATAAATACAAGTTTTCTATTGCGAATACAGTTTTTTCTTGTTTCCAGCTAGAAAAGCTTGACTTTGCTATTTTTGCATTTGGTAAAAGCTGTGGAGTCATATTTTTTTCGCCATAAAGCATACTTGAAAGTTGTCCTCGCCCGTCAGTAATGCTACTTTCGAGTAAGGCTTTTGCGGTTTTTTCTGGAAGAATAGCCTTTAACTTATCTTCAATGTCCACATTTCTTTTGTTTTCAGCTGGAGAAAGTGCTGGTGCTGTAGGAATACTTTTTTTAGAACCATCACCAGCAGCAGACAAAAAACCAACTGCAAAGACAAGCATCAACGAAATAAATCTTTTTTTCAATACAAGCTCCTTAGGTAAGATGTATAAACTCTATCGTTTATAAATAATTCTTACTTGCTTATATAAACCATTCCCTTCGCTTTTAGTTTCAATGTAATTTAAGTCCTGCAAGGTAGTATGTACTAGCCGTCTTTCGTAGGGATTCATAGGATGCAATAAAACCGAGTGTTTTGTAGTCGAAACCTTATCTGCAACATCATAAGCCATACGAATTATTGACTCTTCTTTGTTTCGACGGTAATTTTCACAGTCAACCACAGCCCTAACCTGAGGATAGCCAAGCTTTGCAAGATAAATATTTGCAAACATTTGTAAGGCGTCAAGAGTTTTGCCTCGCCGACCAATTATACGAGCTGCTTGTTTTCCCGAAAATCGAAAAACTAATTTTCCGTGTGCATTTTTATTAAAGCTTATTTCTGACGAATAACCCATTCGGGTTACAATTCCATGTAAAAATTCGGAAATTTTTTCTACTGTGCTTTCGGACAAATCTTGGTCTACATCTTGCGAAGTTTGATTTTTGTTTGTAATTTGAGTTTCATCATCTTCGTTTAAATCTCTATCTACTTCATCATTATCAACGTGAACTCGAATTTTTACAGAGCCTTTTTTAAAAAAACCTCCCTTTTGAATATCCAAAATTTCTACATCAAACTGGTCTACTTGTAAGTTTAATTCTGCAATAGCCTTATCAATGGCATCTTTTTCGTTTTTTCCTTCAAATTCATATATCATTTTTTTCTCCTATTTTTTAGTTTTAGGTTTTTCCCGCTCTCGTTTTATAATTCGATTTGTTATAAACTGCTGGAAAGTCATAAAAATATTTGAAACAATCCAGTAAACAAATAAACCTGATGGAGCATTATAAAGCATAAAGAAAAACATAGCGGGCATTATGTACATCATCATAAACATTGTACTTTGCATTTCTTTACTTTGGGGCATTTGCCTGCTTATAAAGGTCGACAAATACTGCGTTGATATGTAAATAATCGGTAACAAGCGAAGATCCGTCCAATTTAAAACAGGTAAAGGTTTTTTAAACTTATAAACACTATCCCCAAGTGAAAGGTCTGAAATCCAACCCGGAATAAAGGTTGCACCTCGGAACTCAAAATAATTATTAAAAAGTTGAAACATCGCAATAATTACCGCAAATTGTAAAATTAGGGGCAGGCAACCACCAACACAGTTTGGTGTATAGCCTGCTTCAGCATAAATCTTTGAAAGCTCTTCTTGCATCTTTTGTGGATTGGACTTGTATTTTTTGTTAATTTCGCTAATTTTGTCCTGATATGGTTGGAGCTTTTGCGTACCAACTATGCTTTTTACTGAAAGAGGCAACATTACAAGCTTTATTAAAATTGTTACGATAATAATTGCTACGCCCCAGTTTTTTACAAACTTATAGGTTATTTGTAAAAGTGTTTTTATAACTGCAATAATTGGACCTAAAAAGCCTCCACCAGTGGCTAGGTTGTCCAAACCTAGGTCCCGAATTCCAAAGCTGTTTTTTGTCGGGTTTGAATAACGATGTAAGTCTTTTTCGCCCCTAGGTCCTAAATAAATTTTATAAGCATTTTGTAAACTAGAAGTCTGCATTGCAGGTTGAGAAATAAAGGCTTGAGTATTTTCTGTCTTGTCGTCGACAGCTTTATCAGCGGAAAGCGTTAAAGTACTTATGGTTTTGTCGGGAATTAAAACAAAAGTAAAGTATTTACCCGAAACCGCTACCCAAGTCGTCCCCGCACCTCCTGCCCTCGTTTCACCCGCTCTTAAACTTTGGTCTTTTTTTTTGCCATTTGTATATAGGCTAAATCGTCGGAAGTCGTAACGATCAGTTTTGTCCCAATCAGGACCAACTTGGGGAGCTGTACGAATGGTATAGGAAACATTTCCAAAATTTAAGCTTGAAAAGTTTTCATCCCCTTCTATTGTTACGACAAGTTCAAAAAGATATTCACCGGGTACAAATCTAAAATGTTTTGAAAGCTTTATTTTTTCTACTTCTCCACTAGTATTTTTTATACCAATATCGCAAATAAAGCTAATCATTTTTTCGCCATTTTCACCAGTTTCTTCTTTTACATCAAAAATATTATCCAAAAGCGGGGCATTATATCCACCTAGAGAAATTCCAAGTGTACGATTTGTGTCCTTTGCATTTTTTATCATTTCGACTTTTTCAGTCGAGCCTGCAACAGTGTGTTGTTTTAGCTTATAAGAAATTAGGTCGCCCCCCTTGTTTGTAAAGGTAGCTCGAACAAGGTCTGTTTCTATAACAAAGGTTTGCTCGGTTTTTGGCTGAGCGTTTTCATCCTCGTCTACCTCATCTTTTACAATCACGGCACTTTGAGTTACAGGTACTGCGTTTTCCGACTCAGCAGTAGAAACGGGTGGTGTTTCAGCTTGGCTTGTGGTGTTTTTAGGCACATCTTTATATAGCCAACTCTGCAAAAGATGACCACCAATAAAAACCAACAAAATTAGTATAATAGCCAAAAAATAATTCTTTTTCATATAAATCCTTTTTTAAAAATCTTTAACTGTGCTTATAGAAAACAAAGTTTTATGGAACAGGATCGTATCCCCCCTTGCAAAAAGGATTACACTTTAAAATACGCTTTAAAGCTAAAATCCCACCATACAAAGCACCGTGTTTTTTAATGCTTTCAATGGCATAATTAGAACAAGTTGGAATAAACCTACATTTGTTTTTACCTAAAAGCGGTGAAATAAACTTTTGATACGCTCTTATTAAACCACATAAAATTCGGGAAAAAATTCTATTTAATTTCATAAAACTAAGTTTCTATTTGTATTTTAAACAAGTGTTTTGGATTTTTCGTAAGTTTTGAGTTTGCTTAAAAACCTGCTTTTTCTAACAAAACTTGCAAACTTTTTTTAGCGGAAACAGGCTCAACTTTGCTGTCGTTAAAAAGAAAAACGAAATCATAACCCTGTTTTAAAAGCATATTCACATGCCGCAAGTACTCGCGACAATGACGACGAATGCTATTTCGTTTTACCGCCGTTGCGAAATTACGCCTAAATGTGCAAAGATACCGATTGTATCCCAGCTCGTTTTCACAGACAAAAAGTTTAACACCATCAGTATAAAAAGCCTTTTTTTTAAAAGCAATGCGTATTGCCTTAAAATCAGACAAGCGAAATTTAGCCGAAAAACCAAATTTTTTCACTCTTAATACGGTTTCTTTTCATCCGAAACAGTAAGCTTTTTTCGTCCCTTTGCACGTCTTGCTTTTAAAATAGCTCGTCCGCCTTTTGTAGCCATTCTAGCTCTAAATCCAAATCGACGATTACGTTTTACCTTACTTGGTTGATATGTTCGTTTCATACGAAACTCCTTAATATATGATAAACTTTTGCAAATGCAAAAGCATTTTTACAAAATACAGGCGTAATTCTACCATAAAGTCAAAAAAAAGTCAAGAGTTTTTTAATAGATTTTGCTTGTCTATAAATTGCAAGAGGTACAGCTTAAAAAAGTATCTCGAGTATTTACAATTATAAGACTTGTCCGTGCTTTGCGAAAATCGCTTATCCCTTCGTCTTGGATAACTCAGGGGCTTAAACTAGCGATGAGCTACAACGCAAAGAGTGGCAAAGTTGGGGCAAGAATTTTTGTGCACAAAAATTCTTGCCCGTAAGCAAACCAGAGCTACGCTCCTCGTTGTAGATTTCCCATTGAATACAGAGCTAGTAAACAAAGACTTACATAAAAAGTTTACTTTTTAGATTTTAATTTTACATTAGGTTCAGTTGGAATTGAAAAGCCCGGTAAAAATTTATCCAAAGGTAAAATTGTAAAAAGAAAAAGGCTTACCACAGCGATAATGGCAAGATAGTTTTGTTTTATTATGTCAATTTGGGTAAAGGTTTGGAGTGGATATACCGCCGAAGCAATGCCAACAAAAAAACTTAAATACACATGCCAAGGTATGAGTTGGCTACCAAAGACTCCAAGTGCTGAAGAAAAAGTTGCGTTACGAAGACGAATGCGATACAAATCTTTTTCATCTCCTATGATGTTTTTATCTGTAATATCTTTAACAATTGGACCAATAGTTGTAATTTGTGCCATTTCGTCTGCTAATGCGACATTGCCAAAAATAGATATTACTCCGTTCCAAAAAAGGAGTTGTCGGACATTTTTAGAAATGCGAATGCTTAAATCTGCAATGGGTTTGAAGGCATTCATTTTTCCCATAATGCCACCGAAAGCTGCAACCCACATCATCATAACGACTACCCAGTTACCTGCGTCTGAAAAGCCTTGATGTACTATGTTTAGGCATGACATAATATTGGGAACAGTTCCAGCAAAGGCTCCTAAAACAAAACTTGTAATAAGACCGAGTACTAGGCATATTATTGTCGAAACGCCTTTAAGTGCTGTAATAATAACAACTAGCATCGGTATTACCATATAGAAAGGAACACCTTGTTTAACTTGGTTTAAAAGATTTACAGCGTTCGGTTCTTCAATTGCAAGTTTTTCCCAAGCGTCAGCAGGTATGGCGTCTATTGCGAGTATAGGGTCGACTGTTTTTGTAGGCAATGACCAACTTGAAATAATGAAAATTATCGCTGCTAAGATTAGTGTAAAAAGTGCCCAAGCCCCCTGACTTTTCATACGGTCTGTTATTTCAACCTTGTGAATTTCAGAGCTGACTACGGTTACATCTGAAATAAGTCCAAGATTATCTCCAAAGCAAGCCCCTCCCGATACAGCGCAAAGTGAAAGCAACATATTGCCACCGACAATGTGAGTGAGCCACATAAAAACCGGTGCACAGGCAGCAAATGTCCCCCATGAAGTTCCCGTCGCTATCGAAAGAATGCTCGAAACAATTAACGAAATAACAGCAACAGTTCTAGCGGAAAGCCCGAATTTTAAGCTTATGTTAATAATCGAAGCACCAACGCCTGTTGCCATAAAAGCTCCTGCTAAAGCATATGCTAACATTAAAATAAAAAAGACAATTTGCATTTCTTTTACATTTGTAATGGCAGCATCTATTACTTCGGAAAACTTAAACTTTTCGACTATCATCGCTACGATTGTCGCATAAAAAGTAGCTATCGGAGCGATAATTAAAATGTCCAACTCAATTCCTGTAGCCTTCGAAAGAACATCCACATTTGAAATTATCATTAGCGAAGCCAAAACCAAAATCGGTGAAAGTTTAAAAAACGATTTAAAAAAACTTTTCATAATATCTCCAAAAAATAATATATAATTTTACACCGAAATGAAAATTGTTTCAATGTCTTAAAAGCTTTTACCTCTTGAAAAAAAGTTTATTTAAGTTAAAATCATAAAGGTATGTTAGTAAATATTTTAATTGGGCTTTTGCTTTTAAGTATTTTAGTTTTTGTCCATGAGGCTGGGCATTTTATTGCAGCGCGTATTTGCGGTGTAGATGTAATAGCCTTTTCGATAGGCTTTGGACCTGTACTTTTGAAAAAAACAGTTGGCAATACCGAATATCGTCTTTCGCTTCTCCCCTTTGGGGGTTATTGTAGTATGCGGGGCGAGGATGCTTTTTCAAAAGCTATCGAAGAAAAATTAGACGAAATTCCACAAGAAAAAGGTGGCTTTTACGGAGTGGGAAAACTAAGACGAGCGATAATCGCTTTTGCGGGACCTTTTGCCAATTATTTAATGGCGATTCTTTGTTTTGCGATAGTTGCAGGAATCGGCACAAGCTATTATACAAGTTCAAATGAAATCGCTCCGGTATATTATTATCAAGACATAAAAGACTCTCCAGCCGAAAAAGCAGGCTTAAAAATGAAAGACCGCATTATAAAAATTGATGGTGAAGCAACAAATAATTTTAGCGAAGTTTTTCAAAAAATAGCTTTAAATGCCGAAAAGAAAATGCTTTTTACAATTGAGCGAGATGGTAAAATTATTGAAAAAGAAATTACCCCAGCTTTAAACAAAAATACAGGCGCAGGTTATGTTGGCTTTTATAGTTATGAGCTTTTAAAAATTGCTGAGCTTGTAAAAGATTCTCCATTTGAAAAAGCGGGGTTTATGGCAGGCGATTTAATTGTTGGCATTAACGAAACAAAAGTCGCTAATTCACAAGACTTGTTTTATTTTTTCAAAAATAATCCTAACCTATTAAAAGCCGAATTTACAATTTTGAGAAACGGCAACGAAGTTAAAAAAAATGTTGATCTTCCATACTATAACGAAGCAAAACTTCCAAAACTCGGACTGATTATTGAAGGTGTAAAAGTAAACATTGAAGGTAAAGGTTTTTTCGGAAGTCTTGCAAGTGGTTTTATTGAAACGCATAAAACGATTGCGGAAGTTTTTAAGTCTTTGGGGCTTTTGTTTAAAGGCATCAATTTTAGTTCCGCGATAGCGGGACCTTTAAGCATAAGTAGTATGCTCGGCGAAAGTGCAAAAGCAGGTTTTACAGAAAGTTTTTTACAAGGCATTTTTAACATTGCAAATTTTGCAGCCTTTATTTGTATTTCACTTTTTATAATGAACCTTCTGCCCATTCCTATTTTGGATGGAGGTATTATTTTTATGGCATTGGTCGAGGCAATTATTCGTAAGCCCCTTCATCCGAAAATTTTGTATTATATACAAATAGTTGGTATGTTTTTGATTTTTGTACTTGCAGGCTTTGCGATTTGGGCAGATATAAATAGGATTTTCTTTTAGTACTTTCTAAATAGGGTGTTCAAGAAAATTTAACGGGGTTTTTGCAGGATACTTTAAAACTGAAAATAAATAAATTCTGAAATGCCCGAAGTTGCAAAGAGTCTAATGCTTAAAAACACCAATGCCAAAGCTACAGCTTTTATAACAAATGGCATTTTACAATATATAGCAAAGGCTTTTTCTGTTGCAGTTTTTGGAACAAATTGAAGCCCAATACTTGCAAACACTAAAAAAAAGCAAAAGGGATTTAACATTGTTATTGGTAGCGTAAAGTTTTTGAGGGATGCAAAAAAAAGCCACACCTCGTTTAAGCTTTCTGCCCTAAAAAAAATCCAGCTAAAAGTTACAAATAAAAAAGTCGCAAGTCGGGAAAGTATTTCTTTTCGTGAAAAATCCGAGAAAGCTTTCCCAGAAAGTTTTTTTGCTTTTTTGTTTTGTGTGGCAAAGTTTTCAGCTTCGGGGGTTTCGCTATTGTTTATTTTTAATTCGCTATAAATATATTGCTCAGAGAGTGCATAAAAACTATCTTCTGAAAAGGATGCAGTTTTACCTCCAAGATTAAAATGAGACTTTTCATTTTTTAATTCCAACAGGCGTTCAATAGCTAAGGCACTTCCTTGTAAAATACCCCAAATAAAAAAGGTCCAACGAACACTGTGCCAAAGCCCCCCTATTATCATTGTTCCCATTAGAGCTATAACCGTACGAAAAGCGCCAAACCTTGAACCACCAAAAGCAAAGTACACATAGTCTCTAAGCCAGCTCGAAAAACTAATATGCCAGCGTCTCCAAAATTCTGATATATTTTTTGAAGTGTAAGGACGGTCGAAGTTCGCAGGTGTTTTGAACCCAAGTAAGCTTGCAATTCCGATGGACATATCGCTATAACCTGAAAAGTCAGCGTAAATTACCACCGAATAAGCAAGGGCGGCAAAAAGAAGGTCTAGCGTGTTAAAGTTCATTGGATTTGCAAAAACAGGCTTGGTTATTAAAATGCTCAAAAAACTTGCCACAATGCTTTTTTTAATTAACCCTAAGACAATTAAAAGACTTGCCCTATCAAAGGGAATAAATTCATAAGCGTCCTTGTCGGCTTCTAAAGCAGTTTTTAGATTATCAAAAAAATATGTAGCATTTACAATCGGACCTGAAAAAATCTGTGGGAAAAAACTTAAATAAAGCAAAACATCAAAAGGCGAGGAACGCGGTTTTAACTTTCCTACGAAAATATCAAACAAATAACTGCAAGCTTTAAAAACATAATATGAAACACCCAAAGGAATAATTGCTGTCATAGAAAGCAAATGCAAAAAAGTTTCTTCTGCAAAAAGCTTAGGAAAAATTCTGTTTATAAGGCTAATGAATGAATAGGCTTCTTTAAAATATAAAAGATATAAAATATCTACACTTACAGCGAATATAAGAAAAAGCTTTCTTGGACGATAATTTTTTAACTTTGTAAAAACAAGGGCAAAACCCCAATTCACCAAGGCAAAGGCAAACATTAAAAAAGCAAAGCCCAAACTTGAAAAGCTATAAAAAACAAAACTTGCTAAAACAAGCAAAACTTTACGGTCTTTTGCTCTCGTAAAAACATACCAATAAAGCAAAAAAATAATGGTAAAAAATACCAAAAACTCAAAAGTTGGAAAAAGCATATTTACCTACAGCTCTAAAATATACCGCTAAAATCGCCTATTCTTGAAAGCCCAAAACTTATTGTGTTAACGATGGAGCATTTGCCATCTTACGCTGAATTTCACCCGCCCGCTCTGGTGGCATAAGCGTAAACCAATACGACACGGGCGAATTTTTACCCAACTCTTTTGAATAAACTTCAGCCGCACGCAAAATTTCGATAATGTCTTGATCATCCAGTTCCAGCAAGTTTTTGACCGCATCGTCAGGTCTGCTATTATAAGCGTAAATCGCAATTTGCCGAATGTTTGCCGCTCGGTCGTGTTTTTCTGCAAGCATCTGCTGAAATGACTTTTCCTTTTCTTCCTGTGCTGCTTGGCGTTCCTCCAGCTCCGCAGAAATTTGTTCGTTTTCCGCTATTAACGCAAGCACATCCGTTTCCTTTTTGTCCAGTTCCTGTCGTCTAATTTCAAAAGCTTCTAAACGCTTATTCAACATATCGGCATCTAAATCGCCCGGTCCCGAAAGGGGTGTTTCCTTGCTCACTCCTTGTGGTTTTTCAATTCCGAAAAGTGAATAAACGGGTGAAAAAATTGGTTTAATATTTATCAAACCCAAATAATCAAATAAAAAAAGACTCGCAAAAATCAAAACTATAATTAACAAAATAAGTACAATAACTTTCCCAATTGTTCCACGTTTTGCCATAAATACTCCTAAACAACAAAGCTATAATAACATTTTTTTTTTATTTTTTCAAGTCTAAACGAAAGTACCTTGCGACTTAATTGTTATGTTTTGCTTATTCTAAAAATTTTAGTTTCCCCTTCGCTTCCCCAACAAGATAAAAAGAACCAGTTATCAAAAGAGGCATATCCAATTTTTTTGCTTCGTCATAGGCTTTTTGAATTTGCGCCTGATAATCGGTAGAAATTTCTAGTTTGTGATTTTTGCCGGCATAATAATTTTTAAAAGCCTTTTCCAAACGAGCCAAATTACTCTTTTTGAAAAGTCCCGGAATTGTCAAATAAATTTTTTCAAAGGTCTTTTCAAAAATGCTTGGAATATGTTCCATATCCTTATCTTCTGCACAAGCAAAAAGTAAGATAGCTTTTTTGTTTACAACCTTTTCAAAAGTAGAAACGGAAAGTTTTAAACTCGTAATAGTGTGTGCTCCATCTATAATAACCAACGGCTTTTTACTCATTAGCTCAAAACGCCCGGGTAACCAAGTCTTACTCAATCCTTTTTCTAAAACTTCCTCGCTCATTTCTTTTGGCAGAATATATTTTAGTAATGCTACAACCAAGCTGGCATTTTTTGCTTGCACCTCGTCCAAAAGTTTTAGCTTTGTAGAAAGCGGACGAGAAAAAAGTCGCCCAATTTCGCTCTCTGCTTTATACGAAATTTTTACATTTAAGCCTTCAAGCGAAACTTTTTTTTCAATGCTTTCCAAAATTTTAGGCATATAAAAAAGGCGAGCGTTTTTTTCAGAAGACGTTTTTTTTAAAACATCTAAAGCTTCGGCTTCTTGCTCAAAACAAAAAACAGGAATTTCAGGTTTTATAATTCCCGCCTTTTCAAAAGCAATCTGCTCAATGGTATTTCCCAAATACTTACAATGCTCCAATTCAATTGGCATTATAGCACAGGCTTCAGGCGATATAATATTAGTCGTGTCAAGCCTGCCTCCCATCCCCACTTCGTAAACAGCATAGTCTAGTTTTTCATTCCTAAAAAGCACAAAACTCAAACAAGTAACAATTTCAAACCAAGTTGGTTCCAGCTCGGGGTTCTTACAAAGCAAGTTTTCAAAAACAGCCATCACTTCAGAATACGCTTTTGAGTAAGCAACATCGGAAAAAAATTCCCCCGCAAGCGAAACTCTTTCTCTAAAATCCAAAACATGAGGCGAGGTATAAAGCCCCGTTTTAAAACCTGCCTCCGTTAAACAAAAGCTCAGCATTGTAGAAACAGAACCCTTCCCTTTTGAACCAGCCACGTGAATTGTCTTGAATGTCTTATGTGCTTCCCCAAACTCATTAGCAAAAAACCGCATTTTCTCCAAATTCAGCAAGTCTTTTTTTGGTTCTCGTTCAAAATTTATAAACTGCTCAAGCCACTTTGTAAATAAATCCGTTGTAATCATTTTGACAACCCTGCACTAATTATAAGGTCTTTTGAAAAACAGGTCAAGTATTTTTTCTTTTGTGAATTGATAATACTTTGCTTTAACAATTGTAATAGAAATACTTAATTTCGCCGACTAAATGGTCGGCTCATTAAATGGTTGAGTTTGCACTTGGAGTTTTAATTTGTGCAAACTCACTTATAATTATTACGGGAACTTGTTTGCGTACTTGTATAAGGCTTTAATTAAGCGTAAAAATCTCGAGGCAGGTTTACGGATAAGGTTTAGCCTTAACGGAAAATTTTCAGCGTGAGTTATAGACCTTCCGCCCAAACCAAAAGCGGAAGGAAAAAGTTTACAGCAAAAAAGCTTTTCTTACAAAAGTTAAATTTGCAAAAGTTAAGTTCACTCGTTTGACGAATTTATAGGAAGGTTTAATTTCGCCAATAAAATAATTGCTTTATTGAATGCGTAAACCTTGTCGCAATTTTTCAAGGCTACCCAATATCAGTTACGCTTGCAGAAAATTTACCCTTTGAAGGCGTGATTTCTACCGTTTCGCCGAGTTTCAAATTAGTAGATTCGCGTAGAATAGAACCGTCCGCTTTTTTTACAATAGAAAAACCGCGTGCTAAAATTGCTTTTGGGTTGGAAAGGTGTAAACCTTGCTTGTAAATTTCCAATTTGTGCTTTCTATCACGGATAATTTCTTTGATGCCTACTTTTAAAGCTTGTTTGCAGTCATCAAGCCTAAGCAAAAAAGGTTGGCTTATGCTTTTGAATTTTAGGTCAAGATTTTCTTTTGAAAGACTTTCTATCATAAGTTTAATCCGCTCAATTCTCAAGTTTATGTTATTGCATATTTCCTGTTTATAACTTTGGATATCCAGCACCAAGTCCGACAAAAGAGGCACTACAATTTCACTTGCTTCGGACGGAGTTGCGGCTCGAGCGTCTGCCACATAATCGGAAAGGCTAACATCAATTTCATGTCCGACAGCCGAAACCACCGGTATTTTTGAAGCAGCTATTTCTCGCACCAAGTCTTCATCAGAAAAAGGCAAAAGGTCTTCTAGCGCGCCCCCTCCCCTCCCGATAATTATAACCTGCCCGAGATTAAATCTATTTGCATTCCGCAACTGCTCAATTAGAGAGCTTGCTGCTTTTTCGCCCTGTACGGTGGCAGGCAGAACATTGATCTGAATTTTTGGATTGCGTTTGCAAGCGATTTTTACAATGTCTTGAACGGCGGCACCTGTCGGGCTAGTTATCACCGCAATTTTAGTAACAAAGGCAGGAAGTGGTTTTCGGGGTAGGGAAAAAAGCCCTTCAGCTTCAAGTCGCCTTTTGCGTTCTTCCAGCATTTTTAGAATTTCGCCCTCACCTGCAAGTTCGAGTCGCTGCACGATTATCTGGTAGGTTCCACGCTCTGCGTAAATGGAAATATTTCCTGTCGCCTGTACTTTTAAGCCATCAGTGGGCTTAAATTTTAACCGATAAGCTGCACTTCGAAACATAACTGCCGAAAGAGCTACTTCACTATTATGTATTTTTTCTTTTAAGGTAAAATAAAGATGTCCACTGCTGGAAGGGCGACAGTTTGAAATTTCACCCTCAACAGTAAGAGTTCCAAATGTCGTTTCAAAGATTTCTTTGATTTTAGAAGTTATTTCTGAAACAGAATAAACCACAGTCTTCCCAATTTTCCAAAATAGGCATTTCCGAAAAAAGATGAGCTATACTGGATTCGAACCAGTGACCCACGCCTTAAAAGGGCGTTGCTCTACCTACTGAGCTAATAGCCCGAAAATGATATTACATTATATCGATTTTTAATATTTTTGTCAAGTACTTTTTTAAATCTTTTTAACTTTTTTGTACCATTTTTTGTTTTTGATTGTCCAAGAAAAAAAAGGTTTATAATTTAAAAATATTTCACAAGTGTAAAATGTCTTAAAACTTAATGTGTTAAACTTGTTTGCTTTGATCAAGCTTTTTGCTTTTTCTGTTTTGCTTTTTTCAAAATAGCCCAGTACAAAATATCCCACTTCTTTTTTTTCGTTTGCTTTGAATGCAAAACATTTTTTTACAATTGAGTTGAGCGATGCATTTGTCGTGTTTTCAACACTTGCTTTTTCTATTATAAAGCTTGAACCTATAATTTCGCTGATTTTAATTTTTAATTCACAAAATGGAATGAGCTTTGAAAAAATTTCAAAATATTGTTTAAAAAATTTTTGTTCATCACAGAGCCTTGCTAATATATTGTCACTTGGAAAAATGGCAGGGATAGTAGTATTCTGTTTGTGAGTGTCGTCCATTAAAACCGCCTTTTCTTTTCCTTAAAGCTCGTTTGTAAATCAATATTATGAATACTTTCTACCATAACAGAAGTTGGTCCACCTACCATTGGAAAAAGTAAAAGACGATTGTCCCGTTTGAAAATTTTTTCTTGCAAATTTTTTTGTAAATTTTGTGTGGCGTAATCGCTG
This sequence comes from Treponemataceae bacterium, assembly GCA_038397925.1. Lineage (GTDB taxonomy): Bacteria > Spirochaetota > Spirochaetia > Treponematales > Treponemataceae > Treponema_B. The sequence goes on along the minus strand of JARGFC010000058.1, from coordinate 2,326 downwards.
GAAGTTTCGCCAATTTGTCCTGCTACTAATGCCCGTCCACAAAAGATTACATTTTGTATTTTGTAACAACAAGCACCCGAGCCTAAACTAGCAAGAGAAAAATATTCTACGTCTAAACCTGCTAGCTTTATTTTACCTTCCCCAACTATCGCTCTGTATTTTATGTCGCTAACTTGGTTTTCAGCTTTGTCGGTTTGGCTTAAATATTGATAACGCAAAATTTCTACCCCGCGATAAATTTTCGATATGGACAAGCTTCCCTCTCGTTGCATGTTTTTGTCCCCGTGTGTAAAAAGTACATACTTTAATCTATATTTATGTTTGTCGATAAGTTTTATTGTTTCAATATTTACTTTAAGCGGATCAATAAAAATAGCTTCGTTTGTTTTTTCGTTTGCCACTAAATAGCTATTCAAAAATTTGTCTTGCGAAAAAATAAAATATATTTTCAAAGTCTTCTCCTAAAATACCTTGCAAGTATCTAAAAACAAAGCGTTCTTGTAATTGGATGACTTAAACGAAATTGAATTATGAATACTTTTATAAAAGTTTAATTTTTTTAAATTGCAGTTTTCAAAAAAGACAAAGGACATTTGTGCGTTGGAAATAGTTGAATTGTATAAGTCCGAGTCGTTAAAATTTACATTGTCTGCTTTCATTCCATTAAAACTTGTGTGTAAAATATCGGAGTCCCGAAAATCAGTGCTTGTAAAATGTGATGCACCAAAAGACGAAAACTGAATATCACTGTGTTGAAAATCGCAGTTTTCAAATTCGGAAAATTCTAAAAAGCACATTCTAAATTTTGTGTTTTGAAACTTACAATTAAAAAATTTTGAATTTGAAAAAGAGCAAGCAATAAAAAGCTTATTTGAAAAATCCACTCCATCAAAAATGCTCTCGGTTAGATTTATACTTGAAAGCTCTTTTTTTTCTTTTAAGCATTTTATAAATTCATCATATGATATTTTTTTGTTCAAACTAAACACAAGGCATTTTACAATATTTTTCATTTTTTTGAAAGAGGAAACACTTAAGTATTTTGGAATAGTTAAAACAATAAAATTTTATAGATAATAATAGATTTTATTTAAGAATGAGCTTTTATAAATTTTACAAATTAACCAAATTAAGAAAACCATAGATTTCGGTCGTACAAATGATAATCGTATAAATGAAAATGTTTTAAACTCAAGCATTTGTACAACTATTTGTCTCAAGCCGAAATACAAGTTTACGCACCAGCGTATAACTTGCGTTCTGCTCTTTTGTTAAATGGACTTTAAAGCGAATTTCATTGGTGTTCTACGGCTCGCTTAGGCAGTAATTTTTGCGTCAAAAATTACCGCCAACTTTGCTAGTTTTGCCTTGTAACTCATCGCGAAGTTACAAACCGCTCACCCATCCAGTGTGAGCGGATAAACGGTTTTCGCAAAGTAAGGACATTCTTATTTTTCTCAAACATTCGCAAAAGCAAAACACTAGCCCGCCGTCCGTGGCGGGAGTATGTTTTTCGCAAAGTAAGGACAAGTATTACAAAGGTAAGATAAGCAAACTCAATTTTTATTAGTCTTATAGTTTTTTGAAAAATAGGCTAGAAAATTGCGCTCTTGTTCCCCCCCCATCGATAAATTTTTATTGATATAATTCAACTCAAGTTTTAATTCAAGATAATTTTACGCATATAAAAGAAAGACGAAATAAGACTTTTTGTATTAAAGGCTTTGTTCCGTCTTTTTTTGTTTTTAAAGACAAAATATTTTTTAGGCATTTTTCTTCATATGACAAAAGGAGTTTTTTATGAAGAAGAGATTTTTTGGGGTTGCTTTGTTTGCACTGATTGCGACAAATGCTTTTGCTGAGTTTATTTGGGATCCGCTGACAATTGGATATTCCAATATTTTCTTTTCAGAAAAAGTACAGGTAAAATACAATGATAGCTTTAAAGATCCTTTGCTAACAGGTGAAAGTTTTGCAAATAAAGCTTCAGCTTCAATGAATAACTTTGGATTTATGCCTTTGCTTGCAGGTTTGGGGTATATGCCAAAGGATAAGGGCTTCTACTTTATGTGGGAAAACTTTTTAGGGATTGGTAAAACCAAAGTTAAGCACAAAGAACTTGACAAGTTATTTTTTGATGAAAAAGAAAAATCAAAAGATAGTTCATCGTTTGATTATTCAAGTACATTTATCTTCGGTTATGCTTTTTCACCAATGCAAGACCTTTATGTATCTTTCGGATCAAGGCTTGCTTTTGAACTTGCTGCTGGGTCTGATTCTCGACCAGAACTAGAAAAATTCAAAACTCGACGGGTAACAAAAAACA
>JARGFC010000057.1:0-10447 GCA_038397925.1 Treponemataceae bacterium | reverse complement strand
GACGAGTAACAAAAAACACAGACGTTTTTTAACACGCTCCCGACACGGATGTCGGGCAAGTATTTTGATTTTGCGAGTTTTGAATTTTCATAAAAATTATAATAGAAAATTCAAAACTCGGAGGGGAACAAAAAACACGGATGTTTTTTGTTCCCCCGCGTTAGGGATAAGTAGGGGAGCGAAAGCATTTTTTCAAAAATGATTTCGCTGTACATTTTTGCACATTATCTATGTGCAAAAATACCGACAGCCCCGAATAGCCCGACCGCTTGCAAATAGGCTAAAGTTCTAAAGGCAAGAAAGAGAAATCTATAGTTAGTTACCTATTGCCTAAGGTCTAAAACTTGCATATTTGCGAGCGGGAACGCCCAAAAAATAAAACTTAACTTCAAAGACAAGTCTTGTCAATACTTTTAAAATTGTGTATACTTATATTTTATGTAATATCAATGAGGAAACTAAAATGTCAGAAACGATTCGAAAAATAAATTTGGAAAACAAGGAAATTATTTTAGTGGGGACGGCTCATGTTTCAAAAGAAAGTATTGCCGAAGTGGAAGAAACAATTCGTAATGAAATGCCCGATTGCGTTTGTGTAGAATTGGACGAGGGGCGATACAAGTCAATGATGGAAAAAAAGCGGTGGGAATCGCTTGACATTGTAAAGGTGTTAAAAGAAAAAAAAGGTTTTTTACTTTTGGCAAATTTAATGCTTGCCTCTTTTCAAAAACGTATGGGAATGAATGTTGGAGCAAAACCCGGAGACGAAATGAAAATAGCAATTCAAACTGCCAATGAATTAAATATTAAAACCGAAATGGTTGATCGTCCGATACAAGTAACTTTAAAACGAGCTTGGGCACAAAATGGTTTTATAGGCAGGTCGAAGATTCTCAGTGGACTTTTAGCAGCAGCTTTTTCAAAAGAAAAGTTGGACGCCGAAGATATCGAAAAGCTAAAGCAAAAAAGCGAAATGGACAATATGCTTGACGAAGTCGCAAAGGAAATGCCCGAAATAAAAGAAGTTTTAATTGATGAGCGGGACACTTGGCTTGGTACAAAAATTTGGCAGGCTGAGGGGAAAAAGGTTTTAGCAGTTTTAGGTGCAGGACATTTGAACGGCACAGAAAAACGCATTCTTGCTCTTGAAGAAAAAAACGTAGAACCTAATCTAGAAGCCATTGCCAGCATTCCACCAAAAAGTTTTTTTGCAAAAGTTTTAAACCTAGCATTTCCAATTTTGCTTGTTGGAATTTTAGTTGCTCCTTTTTTTATTTCTGGCAATAAAGAAAAGTTTACAGAAAACCTTTTTACTTGGTTGGTTTGGAATGGCGGGCTTGCAGCTATTGGTAGCCTTTTAGCTTGGGGCAATATTTTAACGATTATCACTTCGTTCCTTGCTGCCCCAATTGCAACACTTAATCCTTTTATAGGAGTTGGTATGATTGCCGCCATTGTGCAGGCAAGCGTTTGTAAACCAAAGGTCAGAGATATGATCCAACTCACAGATGACGTTGCCCATTTAAAAGGCTGGTACACAAACCGCATTGCAAAAGTACTTCTCGTTTTTATGCTTTCAAGCATCGGTGCAACAATCGGAAATTTTATCGCAATTCTTAATTTAATCTCGGGACTTTTGAAGTAATTTTGGTTCTTAGATTGAGAGAGGGCTTAACCTTTCACGACTTGACCGTGCCCTGCGAAAAACGTCACTCCGCCACGGACGGCGGGCTAGAATAAAACATTGGCGAGTTTTGAATGTTCATAAAAATTCTAATAAAAAATTCAAAACTCGACCACCTTAAAAAAACAAGGACGTTTTTTTAAGGTGAGCTTTGGATGACGAGCGGTTTTAAACTTGGTGTTGAACTACAACGCAAATCTGGCAAAGTTGGGACAAGAATTTTTGTCAAAAATTCTTGTCCGTAAGCGAGCCGTAGAACACCAATGAAACTCAAAACGATGAGAGCAGAACGATAGTGAGGGGAACGCCCAAATTTGTAAATCGCAAATGTAAACTGCAAATAAAACTTATCCTTTAAAACTGCAATAAGATTTTACAAATGTTTTTAAATTTAGTTGTCAATAATTTTTTCGTAAATGTGATTAAGGTCATCTTTTGAAAAATAACTAATTTGGAGAATGCCTTTATCTTCGCTACCTTTGATTACAACCTTTGTGCCGAGGGCTTCCAAAAACTTTTGTTGCAGGCTTTCAAGTTCAGGACTAAGTTTGTTGGGTTTTGACGATTTCGGTTTTTGATTTGGCTTACTGTGCTTTTCTCCCGCGTTGAATTTTGAAGCAAGGGCTTCCGCTTCTCGCACCGAAATATTTTCATTTATAATTTTATCAAAGAGTTGTTTTTTCTCCGAATCCAACACCACCGAAAGAATTGCTCGTGCATGCCCTTGCGATATTTTGTTAGTTCGTACGGCTTCAAGAGCGTAGTTCGGTAATTGCAAAAGACGCAAAGAGTTTGTTATAGCGGGGCGACTTTTGCCGAGCTTTTTTGCAAGCTCATCTTGGCTGAGGTCATACATTTCTAAAAGCTTTTTAAAAGCAGTGGCTTCTTCAATTGGGTTTAAATCTTCGCGTTGGATATTTTCAATTAGTGCAAGCTCTAGATTTTGCTCGGGCTCAATGTCAGCAAGTATTACAGGAATTTCTTTTATGCCCGCAATAATTGATGCTCTTGTTCGTCTTTCCCCTGCCAAAATAAAAAGCTCTCCGTTTTCAGCTTCGGTAACAACTACGGGCTGAATAATACCGTGTTCCTTTATGGAGACTGCAAGTTCAGCAAGGGAGCTTTCGGAAAAAGTCGTTCGAGGCTGGTGCGGATTTGGTTTTAAGCTTTTTGGGTCAACATTGATAACTTGATTAAAAGCTTGTTCCGCTTTTTCTGAATCATCTGCGTTTTCCGAAAATGTTTTAGATTCGGTTATTACGGTATTTGTTTTGGCAGAACTTTCTTTATAATCGCCTAAAAGTGCGTCTAAACCACGCCCAAGCTTTTTTTTAGACACTTTTCATAATCTCCAATGCCAATTTTCTATAACTTTTCGCTCCCGTTGAGTTAGGCTCATATTCGCTAATTGGCAAACCGTGAGAAGGGGATTCGGATAGTTTAACATTTCGTGGGATAATTGTTTTATAAACCTTGTCTTTAAAATAAACTAAAACTTGCTGAACAACTTCTTGAGCAAGTCTCGTTCGGGAATCGTACATTGTAAAAAAAATTCCACCTAGTTTTAAATCTTTGTTTAAGCCATCTTGAATTCGGGAAATCGTTTGGAGCAAAAGAGACAAACCTTCAAGGGCAAAATATTCGCATTGAAGAGGAACTAAAACATATTGAGCACAAACCAAGCCGTTAATCGTTAATATACCAAGTGAAGGCGGACAGTCGATAAAAATATAATCATATTTGTCATAAACTGGCGAAAGAGCATTTTTCAAAAAAAACTCTCGCTTTGCAACATCCACAAGCTCAACAGCAGCACCAGAAAGCTCAATGTTTGCAGGAATTACATCAAGGTTTTTTACAACGGTTTTGTTGGTTGCCTCGTCGATAGTGCATACTCCACTAATTAAATCGTATACAGTTTTTGTAGCCTTATGTACACCAAGTCCTGAAGACAAATTTCCTTGAGGGTCAAAGTCAACAAGCAAGGTTTTTTTTCCTTCAAGTGCACAATAAGTTCCTATATTTATAGCGGAGGTTGTTTTTCCAACACCACCTTTTTGGTTTACAAACACACAAATTTTTGCCATTATTTAAACACCATTCTAAACAAGTATACAATTTTTTCAAAAAAAAGTTAAGGGCTTGAAATATAAAACTTTTTAGATTAACTTTAAAACAAGGCATAAAAAAGTATACTCTTGATTTTTCTTTTGTTTTGTATAAACTATTACTTATTGTGAGGAGATAACAAATGAAGCAATCTAATTTTGAAAAACCACCAATTGCAAAGATACAAAAAACAATACTTAAAAAATTTAACACTGAAAGAGTGGATAATTATTTTTGGCTTAAAGATAAAAACAACAAAGATGTTATTGAATACTTAAATCAAGAAAACAAATACACTGCAAGCGTAATGGATTCCACCAAGGAACTACAAAGCAAAATTTATAGCGAAATTGTTGGACGCATAAAAGAAGACGATATAAGCTATCCTATTTTTGAAAACGGCTACTATTACTATTTTAAAACAGAAAAAGGAAAAGAGTATCGGACTTATTGTCGAAAAAAAGATCTTTCGGAAAACGCAAAAGAGGAAATACTTTTTGATGTTAATAAAATGGCAGATGGTAAAAGTGCTTTTATATTTGATGAATATTATATAAGCCCTGATAATAAAAAATCTGCTTACACTTATAATGAAACAGGTTCTTATGCCGAGTTCACTCTTAAAATTCGCAATCTTGAAACAGGAAATGATTTTGACTTGAAAATTGAAGGTGTGGCATCTTTTGCATGGGGAGCTGATAGCGAAAGTTTTGTTTATTCCAAAATTGATAAAACTTTACGCTCCTGTAAAATTTATGCTCATTCCTTAACTGAAAATAATGAAAAGCTTTTATACGAAGAAAAGGACACTCGATTTTATTCCTATGTTTATCTTACAAGAACTCGAGACCTTATTTTGCTTCATTCTTCAAGCACAACTACTTCAGAAGCTTATTTAATCGACACAAAAAATATTTTTGCAGAACCTGTGCTTTTTATGCCGAGAGTGCAAGGTGTTGAATATCAAGTTTTTCCCCACGCTGAAAAATTTTTTATTTTATATAAAAATGAGGAAAACAAAAATGGAAAAATTTATTCTGCACCTCGTGAAAAAAACTTCAAAACCTTTTCTGACCTTTCTCAATGGACAATAGTTCGAGAACATGATGCTAATACAAAAATATCCGACAATGGTGGAGGCTTAGTTGTACAAAAAGATTATTTAGTAGTGGAGCTACGAGAAAATGGCTTGATACAAATCGAATCTTTAAACTTAAAAGATAAAACCACAAAGCGATTAAATTTTCCCGAGCCTGTTTACAATGCGATGCTTTTTGAAGATACCGAGTATGAGGAAACTACCATTCGTTATAGTTATAGCTCCTTAAATCGTCCAAGCACTCTTTATGAAGTTGAGCTTAATTCAAACAAAATTTCAATGCTTAAACAAACGGAAATACCTTCAGGTTTTAATAGCGACGATTATATTGTAGAACGATTATGGGCAGAAGCAAAAGACGGTGTAAAAGTTCCAATGGCTATTGTCTACAAAAAAGGTTTAAAACGCGATGGCAAAAACCCAACGCTTTTATACAGTTATGGAAGTTATGGTCACAGTACAGACGCTTATTTTAGGAACAGTGTATATAGCTTAATTGATCGAGGTTTTATTTATGCCATAGCCCAGATACGAGGCGGAAGTGAATTGGGGGAAGCTTGGTATGAGGACGGCAAATTCCTAAAAAAGAAAAATACCTTTACAGATTTTATCGCTTGTGCCGAAGACTTAATTTCTAAAAAATACACTTCCCCCGAACACCTTGCCATTCAAGGCGGAAGTGCAGGTGGCTTGCTTATGGGAGCTGTTATAAATATGCGTCCCGAAATTTTTGCTTGTGTTATTTCCGAAGTTCCGTTTGTAGATGTAGTTACAACTATGTTGGACGACACCCTCCCATTAACAACAGGAGAATACGAAGAATGGGGCAACCCAAACGAGGAAGTTTATTTTAATTATATGCTTTCATATTCGCCTTACGACAATGTTAAATCACAAAACTATCCTGCGATTTTAGTAACGGGCGGCTTAAATGACTCCCAAGTTCTTTTCCACGAACCTGCAAAATATACTGCAAAGCTTCGCTCCTTAAAAACCGATGATAATATTTTACTCTTAAAAATGAATATGGATTCAGGACACGGTGGTGCAACAGGAAGATACGAGTACATAAAAGATATCGCTTTTACTTATGCATTTATTTTGAAAATTGTTGGCGAATAATTTAGTAGAGGGTAAGTTTTTGACTTTAAAAATTTATCCTTAAAAAAGCCTTAAAGTCCCTTGCTTTTATATATATACTATGCTAAAATCTTTATATGAGTGAAATGAAAGTACCTGAACGCTCTCAGGTTGCAAAGAGCGACAAGTGGGATTTGGAAAAGCTTTACGCAAGTGAAGCGGACTGGCAAGCAGATTTGGAAAAACTTCCAACCTTGCTTGATGATATGGTAAGCCGAAAAGACGCATTGGAAAATGTTAACACTCTAACTTCGGAAGTTTTTTTGCAGGCTTTGAAAAGTAACGAAAAACTTGACAGAGTAGAGTCAAAGGTTGGGCATTATGCTTCGTTAATGAAGTCGGCAGACGCTAGCGACAATGCTAACAATGAGCGTATGCAAAAGTTTATGCTAATAGCAACAGAAATAGGTGCTAAGACAAGTTGGTTTATTCCTAGTATAATGCGAATTCCTGAGGATAAACTTTTGGATTGGTGCGAACGCCCTGAATATGCAGACTTCAAAGTTGCTATTAAAAAACTCCTTTATATGAAAGCTCATATTTTATCCGAAAAAGAAGAAAAGATTCTTTCCCTTTTAGGTGAAACTATGTGGACAGCTGCCGAAGCTTTTTCTGTTTTGTCAAATGTTAGCTTTAACTTCGGCACAATAAAAACAAAGGAAGGAGACAAACCTTTAACTAACTCAAGCTATTCACAATTTTTACAAAGTGAAGACCGTTCACTTCGGGAAAAAGCTTACAAACAATATTACGGAGTTTTTGACCAATACAAAGACACTATTTCTACACTATACGCAGGCAATGTAAAAAAGAATGTAGCCTATGCAAAAATTAAAGGCTTTAAATCTGCACGCCAAGCCTCTCTTTACAAAGACAAGGTAGACGAAACTGTTTACGATAATCTTGTTACCACAGTAAGAAAAAACTTCGCCCCTTTACACAAGTTTTATTCGCTTTTGAAAAAAACATTAAAGCTTGACGAGTTACGGCATTATGATGTTTATGTGCCTTTAGTCTCAAATGCAAAAAAGATAACACCTTATGAAGAAGCTGTTTCCACAATCCGAGATGCCTTAAAACCTCTCGGTGATGAATATGTCAACACTCTTACCGATGGCTTACTTAACGGCTGGGTTGACCGTTACGAAAACAAGGGCAAACGCTCAGGAGCTTTTTCTTCAGGTGGTTATGACGGAATGCCTTACATTCTAATGAATTACAAACAAGATGTTATACGAGATATGTTTACCCTTGCACACGAGGGCGGACATTCAATGCACACTTGGTATGCTGTTCGTAATAATCCATATTTCACACATAACTACACGATTTTTGAAGCCGAAGTTGCATCTACATTTAATGAGGAACTTTTGTTCCAACATTTAATGAAAAACACAAACGATAAAAAAATCAAAAGCTATCTATTAAGCATTCGTGTTACCGATATTCTAGCGACCCTTTACCGACAAACAATGTTTGCAGAATTTGAAAAAATAACTCACGCCTCGCTTGAAGCAGGAACGCCACTGACAACTGACTTTATGCGAAACGCATACGGACAGCTTTTAAAAGATTACTTTGGACCTGAAATGAAATTTGAAGAAGTCAGCAATTTGGAAGGCTTTAGAATTCCGCACTTTTACACTGCATTTTATGTTTACAAATATTCGACAGGAATTTCAGCTGCCTTGACACTCGCTGACCGAGTTATAAACGGCGGTACATCTGAACGCGAAGATTACTTTAACTTCTTAAAGTCAGGTGGTTCTCGTTACCCAATCGAAGCCTTAAAAGTTGCGGGCGTAGATATGTCAAAACCTGAACCTGTGGAAAATGCCTGCAAACACTTTGCAAAATTAGTAGACGAATTGGAAAAATCTCTAGCGGAACTTTAGTATGAATTTGGGCGTTCACGCTCGCAAATGCTTATTTGCGAGCGGTCGGGCTATTTGGGGCTATCGGTATTTTTGCACATAGATAATGTGCAAAAATGTACAGCGAAAGCATTTTTGAAAAAATGCTTTCGCTCCCCTACTATCCCTAACGCTTACCTTAAAAAAATGTCCATATTTTTTTAAGGTGGTCGAGTTTTTTGTTTACAAAAAACTCGCTAGATGCTTTGTACCAGCTCGCCATCCGTGGCGAGAGAAAAAAACGTCCGTGTTTTTTGTTACTCGTCGAGTTTTGAATTTTCTATTATAATTTTTATGAAAATTCAAAACTCGCAAAATCAAAATACTTGCCCGACATCCGTGTCGGGAGCGTGTTAAAAAACGTCTGTGTTTTTTGTTACTCGTCGAGTTTTGCAACTTGACAAAATGGTTTGTTGCAAAACATCGCTGTTGTTTTATTCTAGCTCGCCATCCGTGGCGGGAGTAGCAATTTTCGAAAAATAAGGATAGTTTTACAAAGGTTAATAGCTTTCTAGAAAATTTTATTTTATTATGAATGAAAATACTTATACCTTTATTTAGTTTTTCTAATAGAATATAAATTTTTATCTAATAGATGTTTGAAAAAATAAGCTATTGGCTTTATGCTATTAACTATGAGTGAAGAATTAATTTTTGCAGAACTACTTTCTTATAATATTAGGCGTTTGCGAAAACAAAAAAAGCTATCACAACTAGAACTTGCCATTGCAAGTGATCTTTCTCTTCCGTTTATAAATAGCATTGAAAATATGGAAAAATGGGTTTCGGCAAAAACTCTCGAAAAACTTGCAAATGCATTAAATGCAAAACCACACGAGCTTTTTCTTCCACGAAACTTTGACCCTCAAAACGAATTAAAACAAGCCGAAACCAATAGGCATATTATTAGTGATATAATGGACATTATCGAAACTTACGGCGACTTTTGAAAATTTACAAGCCACAATTGTTAAGCTCTACTTCTTTTGTGTTTAGAAAAGCAGTTTTTATATGTTTTTAATCAAAGTTAGTATTTTTTGATTTGTCGAAATTTTGTGTGGATTTACCTTGTTTGTTTTTAGTTCACTATACAAGATTTGTGCTAATCTTTTAAGTGCTTTACTATAGTTCTAAAATATGTATAATTAAAATATGATTTAAATATTAGGGAATTATTTTATGAAAAACGTTCCAATATTTATGAAGAATGCTGGTATAAATACTTATGATTCTAGCAGAAAGCTGAGAAAAGTCTTTATGTATAAAGATTTTTAGATAAGACGGGCTGTTATTAGTTTTAAGAGAAAATTTACAGGCTTGAGTTTTAGGACTTTTATTTTTAATGTCTTTTTAGTAGTTACCAAATTTTCAAAACTAGACAGGGTAATTTAGAATTTAAGATACGCTTATGTATATTTATTTGTTTTATTTTTTTGTATATGCCGTTTTAGGCTGGGCTTTAGAAGTTTTATACCACTTTACAAAATATGCTAAGTTTATAAACCGGGGAATATTAAATGGTCCATACTGCCCTATTTATGCATTTGGCGGACTTGGGATATTGTTATTTGTAAGTAATTACACGGATAGTTTTTGGCATGTTTTTTTAAGTGCTGCTTTATTTGGTTCTATATTAGAACTAGTTGGAGGCTTCTTAATTGATAAAATTTTTAACCTTAGGTTTTGGAATTATTCAGATGTGCCATTTAATATAGGTGGATATATTTGTCTAAAATTTTCGCTTTGTTGGGGGCTACTTGGTTTGTTCTTTATAAATCATATTCACCCACTAATTGCAAAACTTTCGAGCTTAATTCCAAATATAATCTTAAAAATACTTGTTATCATTGGCTTTTTGATGTTTATGACCGATCTTATAATAACTATTGCAGAGCTTTTCGGCTTAAAAAAACTCGTGTCCTCTCTTGCAAAACAAAAGGCTATTCTAAAAAATATTTCAGACAATTTTGGACAAAACATAACAAGTGGTGCTACAAAAATAAGCAAGGATATCAAGGTTAGAAAAGTCAATCTAGAAAGTAAAAATGATGTTATAAAAGCAAAATATGCTGAAAAATTAGCTGAATATAAAACTAGACTTTCTAAAATCAAAGAAAAACTTTCATACGGTGTAAAACGACGGTTTAAGGTTTTCCCAAAGTTAAAATCTCGCGACAAAGATTACAATGAAGTGATCAATGAAATAAAAGACAATTTATAAAAGTTTAGAGATTTAGTTATCTAAATATATTGGATGCTTTATTCTTGCTTGTTTTACGCATAAGCGTTTTACTTAGCGTTTAGGTTTTTAGGGTCATTTTTTTACGAAGTTTTCGCTTTAGTGAGGAGCGTAGCTCTGGCTTGCTTAGGCGGGAATTTTTGATGCAAAAATTCCCGCCCTCGTTGCCAGATTTGCGTTAATGCTCATAGCTAGTTTAAGACCCATCGCCCATCCAAAGCTCACCTTAAAAAAATGTCCGTATTTTTTTAAGGTAGACGAGT
>JARGFC010000056.1:0-11512 GCA_038397925.1 Treponemataceae bacterium | reverse complement strand
GTTAATGCTCATAGCTAGTTTAAGACCCATCGCCCATCCAAAGCTCACCTTAAAAAAATGTCCGTATTTTTTTAAGGTAGACGAGTTTTGCAACTTGACAAAATGGTTTGTTGCAAAACATCGACGTTGTTTTGTTCACTAGCTCGCCGTCCGTGGCGAGAGCGGACTTTTCGCAGAGGCATGGTTCGTCTTATAAATGTTAAAACATAAATTACTAGCCCGCGATCCGTGGCGAGAGCGGACTTTTCGCAGGGCTCGCTCAAGTCTTACAAGGGTTAAAATTTCAAAAGGGGCTTTATTTTTTTTTGATTTTTTTATATAATGTTAAGGATTTATGAAAAAACTAATAAGGGTCTTGGTGATTATTGCGTTGGCTTTGGTTTGCATGGTTTTTAGTTTAACTTTGATTGCAGTTTTGAAAAAGCCAATTACGGTAGATAGCACGAATTTTGAGCAAGTAACTTCGGGGGAGGATTCGCAGGCTTTCGAAAAAGAAAAAGTGCTTTTCGGAGATTTGGGAGTTTTGCGAGCAAAAACTAAAGACGGCTTTACTTTGGTTGTCTCGCCCTATTTTGATTATTATGCAAATGATGTTGCTTTTCAAGAAGAGCTTGTAAAAAAAAAGCTAGAGATGCGAAAAATTATTTTGGAGTTTTTTACAGAAAAAACAAGAACGGAAATTTCTAATCTAGGTGAAGAAAAAATAAAAGAACAAATTTTAGCTTCAATAAACGAAATTTTAACTTTAGAAAAAATTGAAAAACTATATTTTGAAAAATTTATTATTTTAGATAATTTATAAAACTTCAATTTTGGAAGTTTTTGGAAGTTCTACAAAATAGGTGATTTTATGGAAAAGGTGAATTCAGCAGCACAAATTTTAATTACAGTTTTGCCTATAGTGGCAGTAGTTTCGGTGAGTATTTTGGTTTTTTTCTTTTTGTTGTGGCGACATCGAGAAATTATGTGCCAGATAAAAACAAATACTTACAATCCTAGCGTTTTAAACTTAAAAGTTTTTTCACTTTTTACAGGAATTCTTTTGTGTGCAGTGGGCTTGGTTTTGACAATAATCTTTATTATTGCTACAAAAAATATTTATGCTCTTTTGGGTGGCTTAATTCCGCTGGCACTTGGAATTGGACTTTTGATTTTTTACAATATAAGTAAAAAGAATAAAGATTTATAAAATAAGGTTCTCTTAAATTATGTTATTTAAAAAAAATAAAACAGAAACGAAAATTGACTTAGATGATTTTATTGTTTGTAAAATTGTGTTGAATGGTAACACGGAAGCTTTTAGAATTTTAATCGAAAAGTATCAAGCAAGAATTTTTAATTTGGGCTTTTCTTTTTTTAAAAATGCTGATGACGCTAATGACTTTGTGCAAGATGTAATGATTAAAGCTTTTTTAAAGTTACACACTTTTAAAGGCAAGTCTAAATTTTCCACTTGGCTTATGAGTATTGCGTACAACACTGCTATCAATTCTAGCAAAAAAAAACGAGACTACACTTCGTTCATTGAAAATTATGACTGTGCTTCTATGGCAAAAACACCAGAACAGCAATACTTAGAAAAAGAAATGGTTAAGGCTGTAAAAGAAGCAGTTTCTTTTTTGCCTGAAAAATATCGAATTTGTGTAGACCTGTATTTTTTTTATGGTATGCCATATGCGGACATAGAAAAAATTACAAAGTTTCCTGTAAACACAATAAAGTCAAATGTGTTTCGAGCTAAAAAAATACTTAAAGAAAAGCTTGCAGAAAACAGTACAACCTTGCAATCGGATATTGCAGATGCTTATGCTTTTCTTTTTAAAAAGGCATTTATGATATGAAGTGTGAAAAAGTACTTGATGAATATTGTAAGCTTGACAAAAATGAAAGTTTGCCATTTAATATTTCAATGCATATTATTGTCTGTCCACGTTGCAAGGAAATAATTTCTCAAATGCATAATGTATATGAACTTCATTTTGTTAATTTTAATGCAAGTAAAAACACAAATGAAAAAGAAAATCTCGTAATCGAAACAATGCAAAAAATTAAACGACTTAATAATGCAAAGCCTAAAGCTAAAAAATCACACAGAGGCGAGTTTACTTTTTTTGTTATAATTATGGTTCTTTGTGTTTTGCCTTTTGGTATTTTACCTACATTAAAAATCGGACAAGTTTTAATCGAAACCTTAGGTGTATTTTTTGTTTTACCGCTTGGGCTTTTATGTGCTTTTGTGGTTTCGCTTATTTCAGCAATTTTTATAATTAGAAACAGAAAGTATTTTGTAAAACGGTTTGGAATTTAAAACAATGATCAAAGGTTTAATTTTAGCTTTACAGTTTTTTACACGTCTGCCAATAAAAATCAATGTAGATTTTTCACAAAACAATTTAAAGCGTATGTTTTTCTTTTTGCCGTTTGTAGGTTTAATTTTTGGTGCTTGCGTTGCTGTCATTATGCAATTAAAATTTGAAAGCGAAATTACTGGAGTGCTAGCTGTACTCGCCTATGTTTTGTTAGGCGGAAGTTTGCACATAGACGGATTAAGTGATTGGGTTGACGGCTTTGCGGCAAATGCTGAAAAAGAAAAAACTCTTTTGATAATGAGCGACCCACACATTGGCACCTTCGGAACAATTGCGATAATACTTGACTTGCTTTTACGCTTTGTAATGTATCAAGCATTTTGTTTTAATCCCTTGCTTTTAATTTTACCATCTGTACTTGCTCGTACTTTTGTGCTTTACACAATAAGTTATGGAAAGCCTGCCAAAGAAAAAGGCTTGGGACAGCTTTTTTACAATTCGATTTCGCATTTTACTTTTCCAATTTTTTTTGTGCTGTGTGTTTTAGGTTTTGGTCTACTTTGTTTTTTTGGTTTTGTACCTTTAGCTTTTTTAAGCTTGCCGATAATAAACTTTATTGTAATTATAATTTTACTTTATCACATACAAAAAAAAATTGGTGGAACAACAGGCGATACAAATGGTGCTTGTGTTGAAATTTTGGAATTGATAAATTTGTTATTGTGTTGGTTTTTGTACTGGGTTTGATTTTACGTTCTGCCCTTTTTGCTTGCGAGTTTCATTGCTGTTCTACGGTTTGCTTAAGGACAAGTCTTACAAAGGTTAATTTCAAAAAATATTGCAATGGAGGGAATAAAAGAGATTGACAAACTCATCTTTTTTTCGTATAATGTAATTATGGCTGAAAAGTATGGCTTTTTTATTTGAAAACAGGGGCTGGACATTATTCTGGTGCAAAATCAATTTATGAAAAACTAAAAATTATGGACCCCGAGGCAGAGCTTTTACTTTGTGATGGTTTGGAAAATTGTTTATCTTTTTTTAACTTGTTTTTGGAAACAGGATATTCTATTACTTCAAATCGTTTTATGCTTTCTTTTGTTCTTTTTTACCATTCTACTAATTTAAAATTTGTACAAAAGTTTTTGTATTGGTTATTGAGTCCTTTTCTTTCGATACATATTCGAAGAAAAATTCGTACTGAAAAGTTTACTAAAATAATTTGCACACATCAAATTCTAACTCCCATACTCAGTCGAGTTTGTAAGGAGTTAAAGCTAGACATTCCTATTTTTCTAGTTGTGATGGATCCGTTTAGTATGCATTCGCTTTGGTTTTCAGAGCGTGATGTAAAGCTAATTGTGCTTTCTTCTTACGCAAAAAAAGTTGCTATCGAAAGGCACAAATTCCCAAAAGAAAAAGTATTTGAGGCTACGCCAATTTTTTCTGAAAAGTTTAATACTGTTTTAAGCAAACCCGAAGTAAATAAGGTAAAAACTAATCTTGGTATTTCACTCGAAAAAAAAGTTTTATTGATTGCGGGTGGAGGAGAGGGCTTAGCAAGTGCTAATAAAATTTTAAAGGTTTTTTTAAAAAATAATTTTAATGATCAAATTATTATAGTTTGTGGAAAAAACAAAAACTTAAAAAAGAAACTAGAAAAAACGGTAAAAAAATATGGAGCGAAAAACGTTTTGGTTTTAGGCTTTGTAAATATAATGTATGAGCTTATAAATATTGCTGACTGCGTTATTAGTAAAGGAGGACCCGGTACAATAATGGAGGTTCTTGCTACAAAAAAAACTTTAATCGTTTCTAGTTTTATCCGCTACCAAGAATATGGTAACCTCTTTTTTGTAGAACAGAATAAAGCAGGTTGGTATATTCCACAAGCAAAGCAGATTTACAAAAAAGTTGTTGAGCTTTTTTCGGGCAAGCTTAACCCAAAAACAAAAGATATAAAAATCGAAAATGGTTTGGACAAAATCACAAAATTTGTGCAAACAAAAAATAGTTAAGATACAATTGTTTTGGTTATATAATTATATCAGATTTGAGAGAAAAATATTACCTTTTCTTTTTACATATATTTTAAGTTCATTCTTAAATAGTGCTCTTCTTAGGAGTTTCTAGTTCCTCTTTACAAAACTTAGTAAATGCAATCAATATTCATAAACCAAAATAACAGGGACTAAACTAAACCATTAAATCTAAGATTTTTTAAAAGGGCTGGATAAGCTCTTTAATTTGGTCTAAAACGATTATAATCTGTTGGCATTTTTGTACTCCTTGTACGATTGTTTTAATTTAAAAGTTCAAAAAATCGCCAATTTTTTCTAGTATTATCGCACTTTAGTTTTGAACCAGCATATCAGTAAAATTCTTTTCCTATAAAATATGAAAATTTTTCAAAAATCTCATACGAATAAGTTCCTTCTTTTATCAATTCATCAAAATTTATTACTTTTTCTCCATTAATTATTTAATTAGGAAGTACAGGACTTCCATCCATTCCACTAATACTTGGAGAAAATTCTATCGTATCATCTCTGTATCTTATGATTATCTTGGCGTTAGGGCAGATTTCGCTTCCATTTATATAGAGTAATGTAGGACTTGTAAAAAAATAATTTTCTAAAAGATAATTATTAACTTCTTTTAACTCGCCGTTTTCTACAAGTTCCAATTCTTTAAGCGAGATGATTGCATTTTTACATTTAGGAATAAGTAAATAGCACTCTTGTCCTTTGATTTCATAATAAGATTCTCCAGAGATTGGGCTAGCTAAAGGTAGTAGATTTGGGGCTTTATAGTCATAAAATAATTCTTGTCAAGGGTATAATTTTTCTAAAGCTTTTCTCAAGCTATCCTCATCCCAAAAACAGCCCAAATAAATCATAATTCCCCTATTGTTTTTATTATAAGGGGCAATATCCAGCTCTTTTGCCATTTTCAAATATTGGGCTGAATATGGGGGTATTACTTGATCTGCTTTCTAGTTCTTGGACTGCAGTATATACATCCGCTCCTGCGTATGTAGAATAGTCATACAAAAACATTGGTTCTCTAACTTCATTTATGAAGAAATTATTTTCAGATGAGTTATAATTATCCCATAAATCATTTAAGGCAAGACCATCATAATTACCGATTATAAAACCAAATGGATTTTCAAAAGTGTTTATGCGTTGAGACGCTTTAAAAGTTTCGTGTTTTTTTATAATACTATCTTCCATTAAATTAAGAATATCTTCTTTTTTGACTCCAAAGTGTTCTAATAGCTTATCATCACTAATTAAATTTCCATCAGGTAATGAAAAATTATACACTTTGTGATTAGGTAAAACGCTTATCCATATATTATTACTTACTAAGTATATGCTCAAGATTTTTTCGTCTTGATAAACTGAAAATGATGAGGAAATACCTAGATTATTATCTTCATCTGGATTGTTTTTCCTTGTTTCTTCATATCCCTTTTTTAAGCTCTCGTTCAATCGTTCGTCTGTCCCGCCCCAAGGATCTAGCAATATCTTTAGCCTTATAACCTTCCTTGTATAAAAGCTCAATTTCTATCTGTTCACGTTCGCTAATGTGTTGCCATTTTTTTCGTTTTACAGTATTATCTTTTTGGTTCATCTGTATCCTCCAGTTGTTTTGTTTTAATCTATTATATAGATTTTGGCGGTTCAGGTGAACCACCTTTTTTTCACAACATAGGCAATACATTTTACAACTTACCGCTCACATTAAATCTAAGCGAAAAAAGTGGTTCCTCACATAAAATTTTAACCTATGTTTTAGGTTTTGTAATCTGTGTTTACTTAAACCTTTTAAAACACTCGTCTATTTCGTCTCGCAATTCAATTCCAACTTTTTCGAAAAGATCTAGCAAGATGTTATAAGCTCCTTTGCCACCAAGAAAATCCCAAAAATCTTCTGCTACAAAAAGCTCTCGCTCAAAATCAAGCATACCTGCGAGAGTCCAAAACTGATAGGGTTCGGGAGCGTAAGGATTATACGGAATTGCAATGAGTGTATTGATTTTTATGTTTGGATTTTTTGTTAAGGCAATTCCTGCCCACTCTAAAAGAGTTTGTTTGTGTTTTTGAAAAGCCCCCTTGTTTGGCTTTGCAGTTTTCAAATCAAAAAAATACTGTTCCCCTGAACCTGTTTCCAAAAACAAATCAACCTTTGTAGGTTTTAATTTATTCTTTTTTCCACTCAAGTTTTTTTGCAATATTTCAAGTTCCTTATTTTTATTAGGTTTTCCAGTCCTTGTCAAATTATTCATTATTTCTTGTATTGAATTTTGACAGTCACTAAAAATTTCAGTCCCCACTGCATATTGTGTTGCCACTTTATAAAACTTGCTTTTTGCTAACTCTGCCGCAACAGGTTCAAATATAGAACTTCCAAAAGTGGTGAGCAAGGATTGCATAAAAGAATACAATGCCATTCTGTCTTTTCCAAGTAGCCGCCAATGAAATGGCATATCATTATTTTTTGGTGTATAATTTTTAAACTTATTTAGTAGGCATTTTGCAATTACTTGTTCAATATCAGCTTTTTGTTTATTATTTAACATTTTATTTTTCCTCCATATGAAATATAATTTCAGAATATGCACTCTTATCTTTTTCTGTGCGGTTTAAAACAGGACGGTGATACTCATTTATAATTTTCATACCTGCTTTTTCGGCAATTGTAGGGTAGAGATTAAACTTATCATTTGCTACTAAAAACACATTGTAATTTTCTTTTAAGTATTTTTTTGTATTGTTTAACACAGCACTAATTCCTTTAACATAACTGTCTTGAGCTGGTTTTCCTGTTCCATTAAAAAGCGAACCAATTTCACTTTTATCATTTCGTTCAAACTTAAATAAATCGTAAGCGTATGCGTGCTGTTCATGATAGTCGATTAAACCAACATATGGAGGTGAGGAAAAAATTCCACTTATATTATTATTAACTAAAGTTTGATAAAGCTTTTTGTTTTTATTTTTCAAAGCTG
Source organism: Treponemataceae bacterium (assembly GCA_038397925.1). Classification (GTDB taxonomy): domain Bacteria; phylum Spirochaetota; class Spirochaetia; order Treponematales; family Treponemataceae; genus Treponema_B. Next base: position 4,186 of record JARGFC010000056.1, on the reverse strand, counting down.
TTTTAATATCAAGTGTTCGAGAGTCGCCAGTTAAACAAAGTTGTTCAGTCGGTGTTTTAAGTTGAGAAAATTCTTGCAAGCGTTTCAAGGTATCTTTAGAATATGTTCTCCACCATTTCAAAATTGAAAAAAGGGGCTTGCAAATTTTTCCATGCTTTGTACAATAATACGGTTCAAAAACAGGTTCATAAATTGTTGCTAAATCAGAATGAGTAGTTGCTCTACAACTTCGCATTGCTCGGCTCAAAATCACTTTTAGTATATCAGCATTTGTTGGATTTTCATTTTTTTTAATTATGTTAAACAAAAAGTCAATTTCATCTCGAATATTCTGTGTATACCATTTTGAAAGAAAAGAATTGTCATAATCTTGTTGTAATTTTATATTGTATTTTTTTACCAAAGATTTAAACTTGGGCAAAAACTTTACTAACTTTTCATCAGCGTATATTTTTTCATCTATTTCTTTTTTACGCACTGCAATTTTAAACTCAGGAGAAGGGAAAAACTTTTTATTAAATTCACTCAAAGCTTCACCTAGCTCTGTTTCAAAATCCTGTACATTTGAGTTTAAATCGAAATCTTTTAATGCTCTTGTTATTTTTTCTACTTCTGTTTGCAAATACGCAATATTATAATTAGCAATTTTAACATTTGAAATAAGTGTATTAAAAACCGAAACATCAATACCAACAGCATGCATTCCAAGCTCATTCGACTGAACTAAGGTTGTACCTGATCCACAAAATGGGTCGAGAATAATATCACCTTTATTAAAAAAAACTTCCTTTTTAAATTCGTCTATATGATCATCCAAAAAATATTCGACTAATTGTGGAATAAATTTTCCTTTGTATGGATGTAGTCTGTGAACATGTTTTGTAGTTTCTGCTTCTTTGTATTCTCGAAAGGATAGCGTCCAGTTAATTTTTTCATTGTCTAAAGTTGACCAAGCCTTTTTTATGCATTTTTCCTGTGTTTTATAATATTCTAGCACATCAGCTTTTGAAACACAGGTAAGTCCATTTTGCAAAAATTTTTTAATCCGTCCATAATTAACCAAGTAAGTAATATTAGAAACTGTTATATTTTTCCCTGTTGCCTTTGTAGCCCAGTGTGCAGCTTCGGCAACAGAAATAATATCGTTACCTGTTTCCAAAAACAAATCGTCTTGTATATTTTGCATTATAGTACAAATCCTACCGCCCGTGACAATGCTTGTATTTTTTTCCGCTGCCACAGGGACATGGCTCGTTGCGTCCAATCTTTTCGTGTGTACGCACAACCTGTGCTTTTTCTGGCTGACTTGCTTTAGAAAGAGGTGAAATGCCTTCTGCCTGTGCAATTGCAAAACTATCAGTTGAGCGGTGCGTGGCTATGCCTATTGCGGTTCGAGTTTGTGTTTCGTGTTCTGCGTCTACATTTACTCGAACGAGGGCAACTCGAGAGGCTATTGTGTACCGAATCTTGTCTATCATTTCATCAAAAATATCAAAGCCCTCGTTTTTGTATTCAACTAAAGGATTTTTCTGACCGTAGGAACGCAAATAAACCGCTTCCCGTAAATTTTCCAAAGCTTCCAAATGGTCAAGCCAAGCCTTGTCAATAATATTGATATACTGAAAGCGAATAAAAAAGTTTAAATTTTCTTTGCCCGTTAGTTTTTCTTTTTCGATAATTTCATTTTTGATTGCATTAAAAATTTCTTCACTTGGATCTTGAGACTGAGAAAATTTTTCGGCAACCTCATCAGTTAAATTATAACCAAACTTAGCTTTTAATTCACTACGGAAAAGTTCCAGCTTATCATTAAACTCATCCTTTGATGCACTTTTAACATATTTTACATTGTTGTCAACAAATTCCTGAATTGTTAGATAGCATCGTTCGACAAGTCTTTCATCTTCCAAAATGCTATCTCGCTCACTATAAATAAAGTTCCGTTGTTCGTTCAAAACATCATCATATTCTAGCAAGTGTTTTCGAATATCAAAGTTGCGTTCCTCGACTTTCGTTTGAGCTTTTTCGATAGCAGAGTTAAGCATCGAATGAGTAATTGGTTCGCCATCTTCCAAACCAATTTTTCCCATCATACCTTTAAAACGCTCGCCACCAAAAAGACGCATTAAATCGTCATCAAGGGAAATATAAAACTTTGAACGACCGGGGTCTCCTTGTCGTCCCGAACGACCTCGCAACTGATTATCGATTCGTCGACTTTCGTGTCGTTCAGTTCCTATAACATAAAGCCCACCTAGACTTTTTATATGCTCGTAATCGTCTATCCATTTTTCCGTTTCTTCTTCGATTAACTTTTCCAAATAATCCGGGTTTGGTTGATCGCCTGCCCGTCTTTTTGCACGAAACTCAGGATTGCCACCGAGCTTAATATCAGTACCTCGTCCTGCCATATTCGTAGCAATTGTAACTGACCCTTTTGCACCTGCCTCAGCAATAATCAAAGCCTCACGAGCGTGGTTTTTAGCATTCAAAACTTCGTGACGAATTCCCCGCCTTGTAAGCATTTTTGAAACAAGCTCGGACTTTTCTATAGAAGCCGTACCTACCAAAACAGGTTGTCCCTTTTCGTTCGCCGCTTTTATTTCTTTGCAAAGAGCATCAAGCTTTTCGTCTTCGTTAAGGTAAACTTCGTCATCCTCGTCCAAACGAGTAACAGGCAAATTCGTAGGGATAACTACAACATCCAAATTATAAATTTTTGCGAACTCTGCCGCTTCCGTATCCGCCGTTCCAGTCATACCCGAAAGCTTTTCGTACATTCGGAAAAAATTCTGAAAAGTAATTGTCGCAAGCGTACGATTTCGCTGTGCAATACGAATATGTTCTTTTGCTTCTATTGCTTGATGCAAACCATCTCCATACCGGCGACCCTCTAAAATACGCCCTGTAAACTCGTCAACAATTTGCACCTGCCCATCTGCCACCACATAATCCACATCAATATGAAAAAGTAAATGAGCCCGCATAGCTTGCGTAAAATAGTGAATATACTCAAAGTTTTCCTCGTCAAACAAGCTACCCTTTATCAGATTGCGTTTTTGCAAAATTTCTTCAATATGCAACATCCCCTCATCTGTAAAGGAAATTCGCTTATTTTTTTCGTCAATCTTATAATCGCCCTCGACAACCTCTCCTTCGGCTTCATTGGGATATTCACCCTGCTCGTTTTTTTTAACTTCTTTTAATGAGCCTAAAAGTTTGTCAACTTCAAAATAATTTTGAGTGTCATCCTCAGCCTGCCCAGAAATAATCAAAGGCGTTCTCGCCTCATCTATTAAAATCGAGTCAATTTCGTCAACAACCGCAAAGTGAAAACCCCGCTGAACCTTGTCCTGAAGTCGAAGTTGCATATTATCCCGCAAGTAGTCAAAACCAAACTCGTTATTTGTACCATATGTTATATCACAAGCGTAAGCCTTTTTACGATTTTCGTTATCCATATTGGAAAGAATTGCCCCAACAGTCAAGCCTAAATAATCATAAACAGGACGCATCCAAGCAGCGTCTCGCTCAGCAAGATAATCGTTTACCGTAACAACGTGGACTCCCTTGTCGGCAAGGCTATTTAAATAAACAGCCGCAACAGACATCAAGGTTTTACCCTCACCCGTTTTCATTTCTACGATTTTACCAGCATTCAAAACTAAAGCCCCCATAATCTGCACATCATAAGGACGCTCACCCAAAACTCGCCGTGCCGCTTCCCTTGCCAAAGCAAAAGCCTCAGGAACAAAAGCATCCAGACTTTCTCCTGCCTTATACCGAGCCTTAAACTCTTCTGTTTTATCCTTAAAATCTTGCTCCGTTAAAGATAAAGCCCAACCTTCTTTTTCGTTAATTTCTTTCAAAACTGGCAATAAAGCTTTAAGGTCTCGCTCGTGTTGCGAACCAAATAATAATTTTATCAGTGAAAAACCCATACCCAATATTATATTAAAATATTCATTTTTTTTCAAGTAGTTATTAACTTTTGTAAGCCTCTCCTTACTTTGCGAAAAGTCCGCTCTCGCCACGGACGGCGAGTTAGTGAACAAAACAACGTCGATGTTTTGCAACAAACCATTTTGTCAAGTTGCAAAACTCGTCTACCTTAAAAAAATACGGACATTTTTTTAAGGTGAGCTTTGGATGGGCGATGGGTCTTAAACTAGCTATGAGCATTAAC
>JARGFC010000055.1:0-5492 GCA_038397925.1 Treponemataceae bacterium | reverse complement strand
TTTTTCCCCAAAAACCGTGAGACTAATTGCGTATAAAGGTTCATCGGGCTTTGGATGTTTTTTTAGAAAACGATGTCCAACGCTAAGTAAATACATTTGTATCCTTTGCGTAAAATCAGTTTTCCAAAACTGTTGCATTTCGATGTTTACAACTAAACGATTGTCGGTTTTTACCAAAAGATCCAAGTGATAAGTTTCACCATTTGGCATCTCACGGGTCAACTCTGTGTTTAAAATATCAGCAGTTTTGATTGTGCCGTAAGTGTCAGCCAAAAACGCATTTAGAAAACTGATTAAAGCTTTGTTTCCTTTTTCCCCTTTTGTAAACATCAATTTAAAAACCCAATCAGTTTTTGGGTCAAGTAAATTATCTAAACTCATAATAAAACTCCTTTTTTTTATAAGTTGCTCTATTACTAATAATAGTAAAAAAAGTTTTTTTTGTATCGCAAATTCAAAAAAAAGTTTGGATTTTTGTAAATATTTAGTAAATTTGTGAAGTTTACGCTCCAGCGAGGAGCGTAGCTCTGGTTTGCTTAAGCGGGAATTTTTTGGAGAAAAAATTCCCGCCCGACTTTGCCAGACTTGCGTTGTAGCTTATCGCCAAGTTTAGAACTCCTTGCCCACCTAAAGCAAGGAGATAAACGTTTTTCGCAAAGTCAGGATCGTCTTACAAATTTACTGATGTCAAAAGAGACTTTATGACAGGCTCTGTTTAATAGCCCCTATTTTCGTAAAATCTTTATTTCTACGCGACGGTTTTTTGCACGATTGCTTTCAGTGTCACTTGGTGCTACGGGAATTGTGGCTCCAAAGCCCAGTACTTTAATACGGCTCATATCGATTCCTCGCTTTGCAAGTTCGTTTGCCATAGTTGTTGCACGCTCTTCGGAAAGTTTTTGTTGTGCCGCTGGGCGTCTTAATTCTGCTGTATGCCCCTCAATAACAAAGCGAACACCGGGACCTAGTCGTCGTAATGCTTCAGCGATAACATCAATACGCCCGTAGTCGACAGGAAGAATAATGGCTTCGTCGGCAACAAAATGCACATTATCCATAGTGATTTTTATAATATTGTCATCAGGTTCTTGGTCAATCGTAATACCGGGTTGCTCATCACCTATAGTTATTTCCACATCTCGGTATGCAAAATAAAAGCTTTCATCGGGTTGTGGATATCTAGGCTTTTTGGTTAGATTATCACAAATAATTACAACCTTTCCTTCTTTTATTAGCTGAAGATTTTCTTTACGCGATAAAATTTTTGCAGCATCTTCGGTTGAAATAATTGGGTCAGTACGATTTACGCCAAAAAGCCCTCTAGCTACAATTCGCAAAGGCTGTACCCCCACCCGCGTACGAAAGTTTTTTTCGTTTAAGCTATTGTCGTAATGAACAATTCTTTTAAGCTTTGCCACTTCAGGCATAACCATATTTTTTTCGAATATTAAGTTCATATTTGTGTCCCAGATTTTTGGAAAAAGTGCTGGTTGTAACTCGGCATCCATATATTCACCGTGAACAGGCAAAGCACCTCGTGCATCGATTATAATGCCAGAATACACTTCAGCACCACCACTAATTGGAGGGACTGTCGGTGTGTAAGGACTTTTATGTTTTATAAAAAGTTTGGACAACTCTAAAAGTGTAGCAGAGTCATAAATTACAGCTTTTTTAAAATCGGTGCTAAGGTGTGCATTTGTTTTGTAGCTTTCTTCGATTATGCGAGAAATATCATCAAAGTTAATTACTCCTTCTGCTAAATAGTTGCCCAAAAGCCTTGAAGAATCAACTACAACAGAAAGATAAATATCTTTGAGCAAATGAGGAGCGTAACGAGAAATTAGTTTGAAAGCTTCGTTTTTATCAGCAGGCATTTTTAAGCCCGCCTTTTTTAAGATTAATTGTAACTCAGCATCAATTTGTCCTCGTTTCCAATCTTGTATTGCATCAGCAAACAAATATTCCTTTGCTAAATCTATTTCTGCATCTTGCGAAAATACAAAAGTCAAGCTAAGCAAAAAGGAAAAAACTAAAAAGCATTTTTTAAAAAACATATTTCACCTTATAAACTAAACCGAATAGTCTATAAATAGTTTCGGCAAAAAAAAATAAACTTTTAGATAATTTAGAAAGCGTATACTTATTATTAACATTTATAAGACTTGTCCTTACTTGCGAAAATTTTCCCGACACGGATGTCGGGCTAGTGTTTTGCTTTAGCGAGTTTTTTTGCTCACAAAAAAACTCGACCACTTTAGAAAAACAAGGATATTTTTTCAAGGTGAGCGTTAGGCACATTCAAAGTTGGTTTGCATTTTTCAAAATGCAAACCAAAACAAAATTGTGGCGATAATTTACGCCACAATTTTGGTCGGAGCCGATAGGCGTAGCTTTGAATACGCCGACCTTGTTTTGCTTGTAAGGATTTAAAGCAAAACAAGGGAACGCCCAAAAAGCTAAAATTGTAAAAATGTTATTTTGTCAAGTTATTTGCTCTATCGGCTGGCGAAATAATTTCGGTAACTCGCACACCAAAGTTTTCTTCAATAACAACAACTTCACCCTTTGCTATGGGTTTATGATTTACGAGAATATCAACACTTTCGCCTGCAAGTTTATCTAGGGAAATAATATGCCCTTCACCCATTCCTAAAATTTCTTTAACGGTTTTTTTGGTACGTCCTAACTCAACAGTGAGTTCCATCAAAACGTCCATAATTAAACCGATATTATTTTTAATTTCCGCTCCTTCAAAGCTTTGAAGTTGAGGGTAAGTTACAGGTTGCACACTCGGATTTGCTCCAGCACTTTGAATGTTTTGTGATTGCATACCTGTATTGATTTGTCCAAAATTATCCATACTCGTGCCTCCTGTAAAAGTCTGTTGCATTTGTGGCTGTGCTTGAGTTGTTTGCTGAGCAGGTGTTTTTGCCTGCACATTTGGTTTTGCTTGTTGGGCTGGCGTTGGTGCCTGTTTACCTTGAATAGTTTCAGCAATTGTTGTTGCTACTTCATCGGATAAAACTTCCCAATAAGTAAAATTTTCACCACCAATCGTAATTTCATAAGCAATGTTCATAAACGATTTCTGAGGGAGGCGTATCATAGCCTTTGGAACATTCATAGCTTCAGGTGGATTATGTACAACCCTTTTTAGCCCAATATTGTCAAACTCAGTCATTTCAGCACCTAAAATCTGCCCAACAACTTCGCTTACAATAGAAAGTGCCATATCATCAATTTCAGCCTTTTCTTCGTGGTTTACAAGTCCTACAATTTTAGAAACCATTTTATGTGGCATTATAAAAAGATGGTCGCCTGTTAAACCTTCAGCAAAATCGCAAGTTGAAGCAACAACTAACTCAGGCACTATTTGCATAAAAGCTTCTCTATCTGTGTCCGAATAGCTTTTAGATTTAATCTCTGCTTGTCCACCAATCATTGAACCTAAACTTGCTTCAAAGGCTTTAATAGGATTGACTAAAAACTTATCAAATGCATCCTTTTTAAAATCCGAAGCTCCCGTTTTTGCAACAGTAGCAGGCTTAGGTTGAGCTTCTCCGCCCATGTCTATACCCGACAATAAAGCATCTATTTCGTCTTGTGAAATTGAACCATCACTCATAAAAATTCTCCCCTTCTCCAATTAGGTTTTGGAACTCTTCTTCGGTTATATCTTCTAATTTGTCTAAAATCTGTACGGAAACTCGTTTACCAATAACACCGGGTTGACATAAAAACTTCTTTCGATTTCCTACACTTAAAGTAAAGGGATCGCCCACTTGTACACTTGGCAGGCGTATAACATCACCAACTCCAAGCGAAAGAACTTCTTGAACTGAAACATCTAAACTACCCACTTCTGCAGCTACATCGAGCTCAACAGTCGATATTCGTTCTTGTAAAACTCTTAAATGTTGTGTAGTTGAAGTTCGCCTAACATTAGTAAACCAGTATTGTGTAGAAAGCTTCGAAACAACTGGCTCGACCGTAACATAGGGTAAACAAAAGTTCATCATTCCCTCTTCCTCACCAACCTTAACTTCTAATGTAACTAAAATTACAATATCGTTTGGTGCAACAATTTGTGCAAACTGAGGCGTTGTCTCAATGGCTCCGAGACGCGGTCGCAAATCAATAACCATATTCCAAGCTTCCCGCATATTCGCTAAAATTTTAACGATAATGCCTTCCATAACCGAACTTTCAATATCTGTCAACTCCCGTTGTATTTTTATACTATGTCCTTTTCCACCAAAGAGTCTATCAATAATTGAAAAGGTTATAGACGGGTCTATTTCCAAAACGGCACTGCCCGGTAGCGGATCCATATTTATCAATGCGAGCATTGTAGGAGTTGGAATAGAGCGGATAAATTCCTCGTAAGTTAGTTGCTCTACTGTTGCCACGTGAACATGAGCTAAAGTTCTAAGCTGAGCTGAAAGCGTTGTTGTCGTTTGACGCGCAAAAGTTTCGTGCATCATCTTAATCGTTCTAGTCTGCTCCGTTGAAAACTTATCAGGACGCTTAAAGTCGTAAATCTTAATCTTACGATTGTCATTGATCGACCTAAAATCCTCAGGCTCCGTGTCTCCCGAGCTGATAGCAGTTAAAAGCTGGTCTATTTCATCTTGCGAAAGCATATCTGTCATAGCACTATTCCTGTAACATTAAATCGTATTGAGTTACCATAACTCGTTTGATTTTTCCTTTAGTTAAAATATTGTCATTAATCAAATTTCTAATTTCGATTTTTATTGCTTCTTCATTCCTGTTGAGTTCGTCAAAAGATTTATTCTTAAGAAACGAAAGCAAAAAATCTTGAATTTCGACAGAACGAGCAGAAATTTCGCTGGGCGTATTTTTATCGTCTTGAGAATGTCCTAAATGAACCTTAATACGAACCGTTCCTGCAGGTTGCCCCGAAAAATTTGTTTGTATCGTATCAATACCACCATAATATGTTAAAACTTCAGTTTCATCTCTATACTCAGGTGAGGTTGGATATTGTGTAAATCCCTTACCCTTTTTACTTTGAATATTGACCGTTACAACTGTAACAGCAATAACAAAAACTGTTACTGCCAATCCCACCGCTACCCATTTTAAAATTACAGGTAAAATAGAACTCTTCTTTTTTGTTTGAACAATCTCTTCCTCAGGCATATCATCGGTCATTGAACCTATAGTATCTTTATCTGCCATAAATCCTCCGTAACTCATTTATCGGCAAATTAAAAAAAGCATTTAGTTTTAATTCTTTCAAGTATACACTAAGTTTAAATAAAAGTCTAGTCCAAAACAAATTTTTGCTTTATAACTTTTTTGGGCGTTCCCCTCGCTATCGCTCGGGTCGGGCTATTCGGGGCTATCGGTACGAACGCACTAAAATATCGTGCGTTCGTGTACAGCGAAAGCATTTTTGAAAAAATGCTTTCGCTCCCCTACTATCCCTAACGCTTACCTTAAAAAAACATCCTTGGTTTTTT
>JARGFC010000054.1:0-15024 GCA_038397925.1 Treponemataceae bacterium | reverse complement strand
TACTATCCCTAACGCTCACCTTGAAAAAATGTCCATATTTTTTCAAGGTGGTCGAGTTTTTTGTTTACAAAAAACTCGCTAGATAATTTATACTAGCCCGACATCCTTGTCGGGAGCGTTTTAAAAAACATCCGTGTTTTTTTAAGGTGGTCGAGTTTTGCAACCTTGAATACTTTGCTTGTTGCAAAACATCGCAATTGTTTTGTATTAGCTCGCCGTCCGTGGCGAGAGTAGCGATTTTCGCAAAGCACAGATAAGTCTTATAAATGTTAAAACATTTTTTTACCCTTGATATTTTCAAAAGCCATAGTTTTTCAAGCAAAGTTTTATCGTGCTATAGACTTTTTTTTGCTTTTTAGATATCATTATGTGGACTAGTATTCTGGAGGAAATTATGGAATTCAATGTTAATGAAATTACAAAATTAAGAATTAGAAGTTCGGCTTTTAATTTAAGACTTATCGAAAAAAATAATATTGAAAACATTGTTTGCAAGCTAAAAAACATTGATAAGGAGCTTGTAAAAATCAGTCAGCTTGAAAATACTTTAATTGTTTCAATGACAGAAAAAGGCTCAATGATTCGAACAATTTGGAATTCGAATTCTGAGCGTTCCATTCGAATTTATGTTCCAAAGAAAAAAGTTTTTAAGTCCGTTAAAATATCTGCAGGAGTTGGCACAACTTACTTAAAGAATATAAAAACTGAAAAACTAAATATTTCTTGTGGTGTAGGCTCTTGTCGTTTGTTAAATGTTACTTCAAGCAAAAAAACAAAATTTTCCTCAGGTGTGGGCAAAGTGCAAGGAAAGGCTTGTACTTTCAACAACACAAAACTTTCTGGTGGCGTAGGCTTAATTCAAATTAGTGGCAAGTTAACAGGGAAAACCCTTGTTTCAGGTGGTATTGGAAAAATTGATTTAGTTTTAAAAGCTAAGAAAGATGACTATAGCATTCACGCAAGCAATTCTTTTTTTGAAAATATTTTTGTAGATGGTGTTTCTGTCAAAGGTTACAAAAGTGAAAAAACCGACGCCAAAAACTCTTTAAGACTAAGTGGTGGCGTAGGTTCTATTTTTGTCAATTTTAGAGACCGTAAAAATAATTGTCAAAATGACAAAGAAAGCAAAGAATGTAAAAAAGAAAAAAAGTGCAAGGACGCTAACGAAAAAATAAAAAACGATGCTTGCTGTGAAGAAGAGGCTTGTTGCTAAAAACTTAGTAAAGTTCTTCGCCGTCATAATAGGGTGCACGAGCTGAGTCGCTTTCTATCCAACGCAAAATATTATTATTAAATTCACGGGTAGCAAAATACCCTGTTGCTTTTAGTCTTTCGTTTTTGGCTGCTGTTTCCAATATAACGGGAATATTTCTGCCGGGTTTAATTGGTATTTCAAGAACCGGCACTTTTACTCCCAAGATTGTTGTGCTAAGATCGCCTGTGCCTAAACGGTCATAGATTTTATTATTATCCCAAACTTCAATTTTTGCAACAAGGTCAATCTTTTTTACCTCTAAAATGGAGCCAATGCCAAAAATTTCTTGCACATTTATAATGCCTAGTCCACGAATTTCCATATGATGTGATATTATATTATTTGCACCCTGAGCAATTAAAGTGTGTTCCGATGGTGCAAAAATTTCCACAACATCATCAGCTATTAAACGATGTCCATTATTAACAAGCTCAAGTGCTGTTTCACTTTTTCCAACACCTGAGTCCCCAAGAATTAAAACGCCCAAGCCAAAAACTTCCACCATAACTCCGTGTATTGTAGTTCTAGGAGCAAAAACATTGGAAAGTAAACGCAAGCTTCGCACCAAAAAACTACTGGAGCTTAGCTCTGTTGTTAAAATTGGGCAACCATTTGCATTCGCCAAGTCAATAAACCACTGCGGTGGCATTAAAGATGTAGAAAAAATGCAACAGGGTATTTCATAGGCAAAAAATTTTTCACAAGCGGAAAAATTTTTTGTTTCGCCTAATTTTTCTAAAAAAGCAGCTTCCCCCAAACCAAAAAGCTGAATTCGAGAATAAGCAAAGGCATCAAAAAAACCCGCAAGAGCTAATCCCGGTCTGTTTATTTCCGCAGAGGAAATCAGTCGCGATAAGCCCCGTTGCCCTGAAATACAACTCAAACCTAAAGAGACTTTGTCGGTTAAATCTGTTTCCAAAAGGTCTAAAACAGAAAAAGCTTTTGTATCACTGTAAACCATTATCTATTTTGAATTTTTTCTTTTTCTTTTTTAATCTTGCCGTTAAGAATATCCATCAACTTATTTACGCCTGCCTTAAAATCATAATTTTCAGTCGTTACATGGGCAAGATTTCCCCAGCGAAAACTTACCGTACAGTCATAAATATATTTTTTGTCTTCTTTCACTGTACAATTTACTTTCGTAATTAAATCTTCTGCATAACTAATTCGTTCAAACTTTTTTTTCAAAAACTCAAGGTCATCCTCTGGTAGATTAAAATTAACAGCATTGATATCTAAATTCATACAAACTCCTTGAAAATTCTACCACAAAATAAAATGAATGTCTAGTGCCATTTAAGCAAAATTCGAATTTTTATTTTGTATGAATATTTAAGCTTTATTTTGAAATTTTTAAAAATAAAAAAAAAGACTTGACAATTTATTTTTTTTAATGTATAATAGACGAAATTTTCGGGATGTAGCCTAGTGGCTAAGGCGTCTGTTTTGGGAACAGAAGATCGGGGGTTCAAATCCCTCCATCCCGACTTGAGGGATCGTAGCTCATCAGGATAGAGCAACTGCCTTCTAAGCAGTAGGTAGGGGGTTCGAGTCCCTCCGGTCCCGTCTACCTTAGGCAAATAAAAATCAACAAAACTATGAACAAAATAGAAAATTTAGATGAAATCACAAGCTTAGCTCTCCAGACAGGAAAAATAGTTTGTGAAAGCTCTGGTGAAACTTATCGAGCTGAGGACACAATTTCGATAGTAGGACTTTCGCTTGGAGCTGACAAAGTTGAGCCTTATGTTACTCCAACTGGTGTTATTTTATATGCAGAAAAAAACAATGAAAAAACTGGCGACAATCAAATGTGCACCCGTTTTGTGCGTGTAAAAAATCGTTCAACGAATTTGGGTAAAATTACCGCTGTAAACTCTCTTTCTAGGAAGATTGCTACCAACCGTCAAAATATAACATATAAAGAAGTAGAAACAGAACTTGCCAAAATTGCCAATATGAAAAACTATGGATTTTTTTGGTCAGTCTTTGCGAGTGCTTTAAGCGGATTTTCTTTTACAAGCCTTTTTGGCGGTGTTTTAACTGATGCTTTTATTTCCGCGATAATTGGCGCTATAATGTATGCAGTTTTGCATTTACTTTCGCATTTAAAACTTTCCGTTTTTATTTCAAGCCTTGTAGGAGGCGGTGTGATTTCTTTTGCATCGGGCTTTGCACATTCGCGAGGGCTTGTAAACAATTTTAGCACGCTTAACATTGGAACAATGATGTATTTAATGTCTGGAACTGCAATAGTTATTGCCATTCGGGATATTATTGCTGGAGATTATGTTTCTGGCACAGCTAGGAGTGTGGAAGCCTTTGTTGTAGGCTTAGGTTTATCTGTTGGGGTTGTTGCAGGTTTGTTCGTTTTCCCTTCTGCAATGGATTATGACACATCTCTTCCAATTATAACAAAACCTTTGCCCGCCTTTGTTTATTCTGCGGCAGCCAGTGTTGCTTTTGCCCTAGTTTTTCAAATAAAAAACAAATTGCACATTTTTTTAATTTCCATTGCAGGTGGCACATCTTGGCTAATAAATATAATGCTTTCAAATTATGGGGTTTCAGCTTTGCAGACTTGTTTTTTAGGAGCTTTTTTTGCAGGCATAATTTCCGAGATTTTTGCACTAGTGTTTAAAGCTCCCTCAACTGTGTTTTTTATTCCAGCCTTAATTTCCTTTGTTCCGGGTAGCGGACTTTATGCTACAATGTATAATATAGTTTTGGGAAAATCTTCAGCAGTTATGGATTCCTTGCTTTCAACCATTTCAATTGCTGGTGCAATAGCTCTTGCGATAGCCTTTGCTACAGGTGGTGCCCGAATGATTTCCGGTTTTAGGCGAAAATTGCATTTTATAAAACCATAATAAAATTTTTTGCACAAGGTCCGAGCGAGTTTTAGCAAAAACAAAAAAAATATTGTTTTATAAAATAAAGACTTGAAAAAAAATTGAAAATGTATTATGTTGTATTGCAATCAAATATGAGGTATTAAAAAAAGACTTTTTTGAAATCTCATTGAGAATGAAAAATCTTTGCATTATTGCAAGTAGAATTTTTCAAAAATCATATAAATACGAATAAGTCTTAAGACTTGATTATAGAGGTAAAATATGCCATATAAATTAGACGGTGCAAAATTTCCAACATTAGAAGAGTTAGTTGAAGCATTATATCCGATTTATGAAAGCAAGATGAGCTTAGACGAGTTTAAAAAATATGCGGAAGAAAATGCTGAAAAAAGTTAGTGGTTACTTTCATTAAAAAATGGTGTTTGTAACCATTTACAAAAGTGTACAAAGGATTTTAAGCACTGATTCTAATTTTTAGCTTATGGTTGATGTAGTAATACTTGCTCCATCAGAACTTTTGACTATATATTGCTGGGGAAGAATACCGAAAAATCTTTCGTATTCTACCATTTTTTCTGCAAAAATTGGAACCTGTTCGTCTTTTAGAATCGAATAAGTACAGCCGCCAAACCCCTTGCCCGTTAGGCGAGCACAAATTAAGCTATCGGCTTCATTTTTTGAAAGCTCCATTGTTCGCTTAACAAGCCAGTCTAATTCTGGAGCAGAAATTTCAAAGCGATCGCGTAAACCTTCTTGCGAACGAGCTATTAAGCGAGTAAAGGCTTGATTGTCGTGTGTTTCCAGTGCTTTTACAGCATCATCAATGGAGGCACTTTCTCTAATTACATATGTTACCCGTCTTTTAGCCGCTTCAGGAATTTCGTTTTCTTGTAAAAAATTTTCAGTAAGAGCTTGAAAACTTTTAGGAGCATCGGGATGCTTTTTTACAAGTTCATATGCCTCTATAGCTTCCTTTAAGGCAGCACCTAGCTCATCTCGGGCTATAGAACGAGGTAGTTTAGAGTCCGTTAAAACTATCGAATATCCGTCAGGTGGAAATTTACAGTGGGAAACAGCCTTTTTTTTATATTCTGTACGAATGCAAGTCCCCGCTTTTGCAAAAAGAGCTACATAAATATCTGATCGGTGTCCATAGGTAGCAAGTCCTTGTATATTTGCATATTCGATAATGTCGGCAAGTTGGAAAAGACTTAAATTAGGGGCAAAAAGCTGTCTTAAAACCAAGCCCGTTGCTACCTTTAAAGCATTTGGCGTACCCAAGCTTGCTCCTCCCGGAATTTCGGAAAGAACTGTAAAATTAAGCCCTGAAATAGAAATGCCGTGATCAACAAAAGACGAAATTACTATTTTAACAGAGTTAGCCCACCTGTCTTCTTTTCTATATCTCGTATTTGAAGCGGAAAGTCTACGCCTATCATCAAGCGAGACAGAATATATTCTAAAATTATTATCAGGTCTTTTAGAAACACTTAGATGTAATTTTTTGTTGATAGCAACAGAAAGAGCATCACCATGTGCAAACCAAAGATGCTCACCCAACAGATGAAAACGTCCCGGAACAGTTGCAATTGCTTCAGGGTGATCACCATATTCGTAAGTATGGTATGTAACAATATCTTGCATAAAAGTATTATACTATATATCTTGAAAAAAATCAAGCTTTTTGGTAAACTTTATTGATTATGTCTTTTTTAAATTGTATTGTTTTGAGTGTACTTTCGAGTGTTGTTTTTGCTTTTGCTTTGCCAAATGAAGTTTTGAATTTTGGCTCGAGCGTTTTGGGCTTTCTGGCTTTAATACCTCTTTATGCTGTGTTTTCAAAAGCTAAAAACCGAAAAACAATAGCTGTATGTTTTGGGATTTGGGTTGCCTTAGTGCATCTCATGGGAAGTTTTTGGCTCGGTTTTTTTAAGGATTATGCAATTTTTACACTAGGGGCATCTTCTGTGGCGTATTTTGTGCTAGCTTCTGCTTTTGCTCCTGCATTTTACGAAGCCTTGCATTTAAAAAATAAAAATTTGCGTCCACTTTTTTTTGCGATTGTCTTGGTTTTTTGGGAATGGTTTAAGTCTAATGGATTTTTGGGTTACCCGTGGGGAACCTTGGAAATGACAGCCTTTAACGCCCACTGGCTAAAACAAATCGCAGATATTACAGGCGTTTGGGGAATTTCTTTTGTGATAGCATTCACCTCTGCTTCTTTCGCCCAAGTTATTCTTTCAATTACGGAAGAGTTGGCAAAAGGAAAATTGAGCAAAGACTGTGTTATAAGTCAACTGCGAGTTTTGGCTTGTGTTTGTTTTCTTTGTTTTGTTTCGGGACTTTATTCTTTTGTGAGTTTCAAAAAACCTTTAAAACAAGTCGACAGTCTAAAAGTTGCTATTGTTCAACCAAACTCAAATAGCTGGGAGCCCGACTACGAAAAAAAAATAAAAGAGCTTATCGACTTAACCGAAAGCCTTTTGGTAAACTCTGAAAATCCTGATTTAATTATATGGAATGAAGGTTCACTACCTTGTGCTTATCCACTTAGTTTAGTATATTATTTTACCACTCCTGAAAATTACACCTTTGTGGACTTTATGTTAAAAAACGAAACTCCTCTTTTGGCAGGAACAGCAATGCCTGTTGCAGGTTCAGAAAACAGTAACGGAGTTCCGCAATTTTTTACAAATTCTGTTTGTTTAATTTCACCTGAAGCAGAAGTTTTAGACACTTACGCAAAAGCACAATTAGTTCCCTTTGCTGAATATATGCCTTTTATCGAAAAGCCCTTTGTACAAAAGTTTTTTAAAAGTCTTGTGGGCTTTTCATCGGGGTATTTGCCCGGCAAAAACTTAAACTTAATTTCGCTTAGAAAAAAAGACGGCGGCGTTATTAACTTTTCTGCACCCATTTGTTTTGAGGACGCTTTTCCAAGTCTTTGTGCAAGCTTGCATAATTTAGGGAGCGAGCTTATGATTAACTTAACCGATGACAGCTGGTCACGAACAGACAGTGCAGAATACCAGCATTTTATAGTTGCAAGCTTTAGAACGATAGAGCTTCGCACAACTCTCATACGCTCAGCTAATGCGGGCTATTCTTGCGTCATTGACCCAAAGGGCGAAGTTACTTCGGATTTGCCACTTTTTACTTCTGCGGGGCTTTATGCCGATGTTCCAATTTACGAATACACAACGACCTTTTATACAAGGTTTAAAGACTGGCTCCCGATAATTTGCTATCTTTTAACATTGGCACTTCCTATTTGGAAGTTTTTGTCTTGTAAGTTTAAGCTCAAAAAAAGCAAAGAAATTGTCCTATTAGAATGTGAGAACTGCTGTGATTAAACTTTTTGCTTTTTTAGGAAATTACGGCAAGGAGTATAAAGACACTCGTCATAACGCGGGCTTTTTTTGTGCGGAAAATTTAAGTTTAACAAAAGAGTTAAGTTGGTTAAATAAATTTACAGGCGAATACGCAAAGGCGAATTCTTCGTATTTTAATGAAACCTTGCATTTTTTAAAACCTCTTACCTATATGAATCGTTCGGGGGATTCTATTGCTCAAGTTGTAAAATTTTACAAAATCAAGCCGAATGAAGTTTTAGTTTTTCACGACGAGCTTGAGCTTGAAAAAGCTACGCTCAGCCTAAAATGGGCGGGGGGACTTGGTGGACACAATGGTTTACGCTCAATCAAAGCACAACTTGGAACTGCGGACTTTTGGCGGTTACGAGTTGGAATAGGTCGTCCTACAAATGAACAATTTGACATATCAGACTATGTTCTTTCTCGCTTTACAAAAAACGAAATCGAAAATCTTCAGTTTCAAATTCCCAAGCTAGATAAACTTATTGACGAAATTTTAAAGTGTGAAGAAGATGAGGCGTTAAAAGCATTGATTCCCAAATGGGCAAAAATTAAACTTATGGAAAAATAATTTTTGTAAGTTATAGTTTACATCTTGACCTTATATATTAAAACTATTATAATAAACATATGGTTGAAAAATATTTTGAAATTAAAGGAATGTCTTGTTCGGCTTGCTCGGCAAGGGTAGAAAAAACAGTGTCAAGTTTGACAGGGGTTTCATCCTGTAATGTAAACTTACTTACTGGAAAGATGACTGTACGTTTTTCCGAAAAGCACCAATCTGCTGAAAGTATTTCAAACGCAATACAAAAGCTGGGTTTTGACGTTAGCGAAATACTTGGGGCGATAGAAAAGCCAATTGAGTCAAAGACCGATACTTTGCCATCGGCAAAAAGCTCAAACGAAAAAAGAAGTTTGAGTATTCGGTTGATTGTTTCGCTTATTTTTGCAGTTCCGCTTTTTTGTATTTCTATGCTTCCGATGTTTAATGTAAATTTGCCTATTCTAAACAAAAGTAACCCGCTTTTTTTTAGCCTTGCGCAATTTTTGCTTTTGTTGCCGGTTCTTTTTATCAATCGTGAAATTTTAACAAACGGCATAAAAAACTTGTTTGCTTTTTCGCCGAATATGAATTCACTAATTACTATCGGAGTGCTGGCTTCAATATTGTATGGACTGACGACAATGTGTAAAATTTATTTGCACTTGGAAAATAATTTTTTGCATAACTTATACTTTGACTCAGCTGCTATGATTTTAACCTTTGTTACTTTAGGTAAATTTTTAGAAGCAAAAGCAAAGGGAAAAACTTCTGACGCTATTACAAAACTTTTAAATCTTATGCCAAAAAAATCACATATTGTTTGTGACGGAAAAATCGTAGAAATCCCAAGTGAAGAAATTGCTGTTTCGGATATTGTTTTTTTACGACCGGGTGAAACAGTTCCAGTAGACGGAATAATTGTTGACGGCGTTTCTGACTTTGACACTTCGGCAATTACAGGGGAAAGCATTCCAGTAACAAAAAAAGAAAACTCCCAAGTTATAAGCGGTAGCATAAACTTAACAAGCAGTGTAAAAATAAAAGCATCAAAAGTTGGTGCGGAAACAACTCTTTCACAAATTATAAAAATGGTTGAAAAAGCTTCATCTTCAAAACCCAAAATTGCAAAACTTGCAGACAAAATAAGTTTGTGCTTTGTACCTACTGTTATTTTAATTGCGGTATTAACTTTAATTGTACAGTTTTTTTTAACCAAGGATTTTGCACAAAGTTTTTCAATGTCCGTTTCAGTTTTAGTGGTTGCTTGTCCTTGTGCACTTGGCTTAGCAACACCAACTGCGGTTATGGTCGCAATTGGTAAGGCAGCGAGTTTAGGAATTTTAGTAAAAGATTCCCAAGCTATTGAAAACTTTAGAAATATTTCAGCCCTTGTTTTTGATAAAACTGGCACCTTAACCGATGGAAAATTATTCTTAGAAAAAGTCGAAATAGTAGATACAAGCTTTACCGAAGATGAAATTTTACAAATAGCTGGGAGTATAGAATTTTATTCTAAGCATCCTGTTGCAAAAGCTATTGTAAATAAAATGCAAGAAAAAAATCTTGAATCTTTTTCAGCTGTAGATTTTCAAGAAATTGCTGGTAAAGGTGTTAAGGGAAAATTAGCAATGGGAGATTTTAATTTTTCGAAAAATATTTTGAGTGTTATTGATAAAGAAATTTACATAGGTAATGAAAAAATTTTAACAGATTTAAATATCGAAAATGTTGATTTTAACAATAAAAAAACTTATCAAACAAGAATGTATTTAATAGTTGATAAAAAAATTATAGCAATATTTTTTGCTCGAGATAAATTAAAAGACGAAAGTGCAAAATTAATTTCTGTTTTTGAAAAGCATAATGTAAAAACTTTTATGTTAACCGGTGACAACTACGAAACAGCAGAACACATTGCTAAGCAATTAAACTTAACGGGTTTTAAGGCGAGCCTTCTTCCTAACGAAAAACAAATTGCACTTGCAGAAATAAAAAAAGAAACAAAGGGACTTGTTGGTTTTGTGGGAGACGGAATTAACGACTCGCCTAGTCTTGCAAGTTCGGATATTGGAATTGCGATCGGGGCAGGAAGCGATATTGCAATTGAAAGTGCAGATGTTGTTTTGTCAAACAATAATCTTTTAACAGTGATAAACTTTTTTGAATTAAGTTTAGCCACAATGCGAACAATAAAGCAAAATCTTTTTTGGGCGCTTTTTTATAATTCGCTTTGTATTCCAATTGCTGCGGGGCTTTTTGTAAATTGGGGCTTAAAAATGAACCCTAGTTTCGCTGCCTTTGCAATGAGTTTAAGTTCGGTAACTGTTACATTAAATGCTCTACGATTAAAATTATTTAAAAAAGAAAAATCTTAAAACTTAAATTTGTGTAAAATAACTTTGTAGTTCTCTTCTTGACTAATTTTTGTTTTTGATTTAAAATTAAACTTATGTTGAATGATTTATCTAAGCTTGATACAGATTTGAAAAATGGTATCAAAGTAGCTGTAGAAAGTTTTAAAAATAAATTTGGTAAGTCTAATGAAAAAGTTTTTTGTGCTGTCGCGCCTGCACGAGTAAATTTAGTCGGCGACCATATTGACTACAATGGCGGTTTTGTTTTTCCTTGTGCGATAAATTTATATTTATATATAGTAATTCGAAAAAATGCTACAAAACGCATTTCCTATTTTGCAAAGGATTTAAACAAAACTTTTGATTTTTCGCTCGATGACAAAAACGCTTTTTTATATAACAAGGATTTAGATTTTGAAAATTATTTAAATGGCACACTTAAATTTTTAACAGAAAAAAACTTAAAAATAAATTCAGGTTTTGATGTTTTAATTCACAGCAATATTCCAATTGGAAGTGCACTTTCTTCATCTGCTGCTCTTGAGGTAGCTTTTGCTTTGGCGGTATCAAAAATTTTTAACTTTGAAATATCTCGCAAAGAAGTTGCTCTTTTAGGTAAGCGAGTGGAAAATGAGTTCTTAGGTTTACAGTCAGGAATTATGGACCAATTTATAATTGCAAATGCAAAAAAAAATACCTGTATGCTTTTGAACACTGCAAATCTTGAGACTACGTTCTTTAACTTTAATTTAGATGCTTTAAGCGAAAGAAAAACTGAAGCATACTCTCTTCTTGTTATGAATACTTGCAAACCTCGCTCGCTCTTAAACTCAAAATACAATGAACGAAAAGCGGAATGCGAAAAAGCTCTTGCCGTTTTACAAAAGCATTTTTTACAAAAACCACAAAAGCCAATCGAAAATTTATGTGAATTAAAAATAGGTGATTTACACGAGAGCGAAAAAATTTTAAAAAATGCTTTCGAAGCCAATGAAGCTAAAAGATTATTTTCCCGCGTTTCACATTGTGTTAACGAAAATAATTTTGTACTGCAAGCAACAAGAGCATTAAGTGAAAATAACTTAAAGCAACTTGGCTCTATTTTAACAAGTTCACATACTTCACTAAAAAAAGATTACGAGGTAACAGGTGCAGAACTTGATGCTTTGGTAAAATACGCTCTTGAAAATAAAGCTTGTTTGGGAGCCCGGATGACAGGGGCAGGGTTTTCAGGATGTGCTATTGCTATAGTTAAAAACTCAGCGGTGGAAGAATTTATAAACGAAATTGCAAGGAAGTACAAAGCTGAGTGTAACTTAGACGCTGAGTTTTATGTTTGTAAAAGTGTAAATGCGGCGGATGTTTTTGAAATCAAAATTAAGGATTGAGAGGAATATTATGAAATATGTTTTTGGTTTTTTTATGTTTTTAAGTTTGCTTTGTTCAAATTGTAAATCAACTGAAAATAAAAAAGAAACTCTATCGCCTGTAGCCAAAGAAGAGTCTTCCTCTGATAACGAATGCAGACGGACTTCCAATGAGCAACAAATTGAAAAGAGAGTTGCAAAGTCAAAGGACGCTCTTGATAAGCTTAAAGGCAAAGAAGAACTTGAAAGTCGTTATGATGTAAAATGCACTCATCTGTATTCAGGAACGAACTCGCGAATTACAAGTCGAGTAATTCGCTCTATTACTGAAATAGAAAATTTACAAGAGTATAATGATGAAATAAAAAAGTTTATTTTTCAAACTGATTTTTCAAAGCAAGCTATTGTTATTGCAAGTGCGGGAAGGTTTAACACAGGAGGCTATTCTATTTTACTTGCCTCAGCGATTTTGAATAATGACACTTTAAACTTAACATTTAAAGTTAAGTCGCCCGGTCCATATGAGCTTGTAACCGAAGCTCTTACTTATCCTTACGTTGTTGTTTTGGTGGAAGTTGATGAGGCAACAAAAATTACAATGGAAATAGCGGGTAGAAATAATAGCGATATACGAAACCTAGAGTTTTAAACTATGCCTAAAATAATAAAAAACTTTTTTGTCTTTGAAGGACTTGATGGTTCAGGAACAACTACACAAATCAAGCTTTTAGTTAAACATTTTTGTGCGACAGGCAAAAAAGTTTTGGAAACCTGTGAACCAACAAAACTTATAACAGGCGAATTTTTACGCTCTTGTCTTTCGGGGAAATTTTCGGTCGATAGCAAAACTATGCTTATGCTTTTTGCTGCCGACCGTAACGAACATCTTTTTTCGAAAGACGGTATTTTGGCTGCTTTAGAAACACAGGACTATGTCATTTCAGATCGCTATCTTTTTTCGAGTCTTGCCTATCAAGGAGCGAGTGGGCATTTTGATTTGGCAAAAAAATTTAATGAAGATTTTCCTCTACCTGAAATTTTGTTCTTTTTAGATACTAGTACAGAAACAGCCTTTTCCCGTGTCGAAAAAAGAGCTAACACAAAAGAAATTTACGAAACAAAGCTTTTTCAAGCTAAGGTTAAAAAAATGTACAAAAAAGTTTTAGAATTGTACAATAATAGTGGAATGAAAATTGTAGTAATCGATGGGAATAAATCGATTGAGGAAGTTCACAAGCAAGTTTTAAATTCGTTGGACCGTTGTGAAAAACTGTAAAAATGCTTTTACGGTTTTCTTATTTGCAAGCAAAAACTGGGCTTTTACAAGGTAAAAAACGCCCTATTTTTAATACTGTGTTATTATGACGCGGTATTTTACATCATCGTGTTAAAATGACACAGTATATTTTACTTTTTGTAATAAATTTGATTTTTTTATAAAATTGAACTTAAAACTAAATAATTTAAGCTTAAAAATGATATCTATCTTAAAAAAACTTTGTTTGCTAAATTATTTTTCAAAATATGCTTTAATTATCCTTAAAACCTTAGTTTTTTTTGCTTTTTGACCCAAAAAACATAAAATAAAGGCTTTTTATAAATTTTGGCACGCTTATTGCTTGTATATTAGTGAAAGCTAAAAAATAGCTTAAATTTTATTTTTTTGGAGGATTTTATGAAAAACGCATTATCAATTTTTAGCCCTTCTTTTGAGGAAGGACTTTTGCAGAGTATAGGCACTGGCTTTAACCTTTTGGGTATGGGAGCCTGCTCGGCAGGTATACCGAGTGTTGACATCAAGCAAACTGATGACGCCTATCTTTTGGATATGGAGCTTCCTGGCTTTGATGAAAAGGATGTGGATATAAATTTGCACGAACAAATCCTAACTATCTCGTCAACACATAACGAAGACAAGGAAGAAAAGAAAGACGAAGACGGGGTTCAATACCTAGTTAGAGAGCGAAGTTCTAGGTCTTTTACTAGACGCTTTAGCTTACCCTCTGACACAAATTGCGAAAATATCACCGCAAAGTTTAATAGAGGTGTTTTGGAAGTTACTATTCCACGAAACCCCGAAACAAAGCCACGCAACATTCAAATTTCTAAATAAAACCCTTGGGAGGAGACTCGGCACAAAGAGTTTTCTCCTCCCAAGTCCACCTTTATAAAATTTTATACAAATTTTAACAATTGTAAGACTTGAGCTTTTTTGCGAAAATCGCTACTCTCGCCACGGACGGCGAGCTAATACAAAACAATTGCGATGTTTTGCAACAAGCAAAGTATTCAAGGTTGCAAAACTCGACCACCTTAAAAAAACAAGGACGTTTTTTTAAGGTGAGCTTTGGATGGGCAATAGGGCTTAAATTAGCGAATGAGTTTCAACGCTGAAGTAACAACGAGGGTGGGAATTTTTGACACACAAAAATTCCCGCTTAAGCAGACAAGAGCTACGCTCCTCGCTGGAGCGTAAACTCTTTTTCCCACTATCACAAAAACATTAAATAATTTTACAAATTTACTAAATATTTACAAAAAAACAAACTTTTTTTTGAATTTGCGATGCAAAAAAAACTTTTTTTTCAAAGATGCATAAAAAAAACAAAATAATTAGCTATATTAGTAATAGAACAACTTATAAAAAAAGGAGTTTTATTATGAGTTTAGACAATTTACTTGACCCAAAAACTGACTGGGTTTTTAAGTTGATGTTTACAAAAGGCGAAAAAGGAAATAAGGCTTTAATCAGTTTTCTAAATGCGTTTTTGGCTAACACCTATGGCACGATCAAAACTGCAGACATTTTAAACACAGAGTTGACCCGTGAGATGCCAAATGGTGAAACTTACCACTTAGACCTTTTGGTAAAAACTGACAACCGTTTAGTTGTAAACATCGAAATGCAGCAGTTTTGGAAAACTGATTTTTCGCAGAGGGTACAAATGTATTTACTTAATGTTGGACATCGTTTTCTAAAAAAACACCCAAAACTAGGCGAACCGCTATACGCTATAAGTCTAACAGTTTTTGGGGAAAGAGTTCCCAAAACAGCAGAGCTGCCTACGACATCAAAAGGCTCGATACTGCAATATCTTTATATTGACTTAAATAAGTTAATAGGTTACACTTTAGATAAGGACATTGCTAACTACACGGCACAGGATTTTTGGATACGCTTTTTAGGAAATTACAAAAGTGATGTAAAAACAAAAGCGTTAAAAACGCTTTGTGAAAAGAACGAGGGAGTAAATATGGCAAATGAAGTA
>JARGFC010000053.1:0-35078 GCA_038397925.1 Treponemataceae bacterium | reverse complement strand
TGAATTTTCGATTTATAATGCACGGAAAATTCAAAATTCGCAAAAGCAAAATACTAGCCCGCCGTCCGTGGCGAGGGAAATAGTGTTTTCTAGCGTTGAGTTTTTGACGAAGTTACACTTTAGCGAGGAGCGTAGCTCTGGCTCGCTTACGGTTAGGAATTTTTGTGCGTCAAAAATTCCTAACCCTTTCGTTGCCAGATTTGCGTTGAAACTCACTCGCTAGTTTAAGACCGCTCGTAATCCGAGACGAGCGGATAAGCGATTTTCGCAAATAAGGACAAGTCTTACAAGAGTTAAATAAAAAAATTTGACTGTCTCTTATGTGGAAATGATAGTTTATCCAAAAATTTACATTCTATTGACTTTTTTATTCCTTTTCAGTATACTGTTTAGACTGGATTTTTACTTTTGCGGATGTCATATAACGGCTATTATCCAAGCTTCCCAAGCTTGTGACGTGGGTTCAACTCCCATCATCCGCTTAAATTTTATCTCTTAAGATTTGTTTTCTTAAATAAGATTTATAAAAAGTTTGCTTGGTTTAGTCCAAAGTTTAAATTGGTCGAGGTAATTATGAGTATGCAAGAAAATTTAGTGGCTACAGAAAACAAAGCAATTGCTACAAGACTTTGGACTCTCGCATACCCCACAATGATAGCAATGGCGATGCAAAGTTTTTATGACATTGTGGATATCGCATGGATAGGGCAGTATTCCGCCGAGGCTGTTTCGGGCGTTACAATTTTTACGGTTTTGTATGGACTTTTTGCAGTTTTAAACGAGGTTGCAGGTTCCAGTTCTGTTTCTATGATTTCGCAAAGCTATGGACGAGGGGATCACGCCCATACGCAACGAATTGCTGAGCAAACTATTAGCTTTAAAGTAGTTTTAGCTATACTTTCAGGGCTTTTACTTTTTGTACTTTTGGAACCTCTTTTGAGTTTATACACTCAAAATGAAGCTGTTATAAAATATGCATTAGATTACGGTTGGCTAAGAATTTTTTTCCTGCCACTAGCTTTTTCATCATATTCTGTAAACACGATTTTTCGTTGTACTGACGACTCAAAAACCCCGATGAAAATAATGATTTTTTCTGGCTTTTTAAACCTTATTTTAGACCCGATATTTATTTTTGATGTAGTTCCTGATATTGGTGCTATAAAAATGCCTTTTGAAATACGCGGACTTGGGATGGGTGCCTTTGGCGCTTCTCTTGCTACAGTCATTTCGATTACAGCAAGTTTTTTAATAGGTTTTGCAATTTTACTTTCTGGCAAAAAGGGCAAAACAATAAGCTTAAGGGGTTTATTGCGTTTAGATAAGAACATTGATTTAGACTTATTAAGAATTGGTCTGCCAATCGGTTTTAACCTTTTTATACGACAGCTTTTTATGGCACTCCTTATTAAATTTGTGAGTAGCTATGGGGATATTGCAACTGCCCTTTCTGGGGTAGGAGGCAAGCTTTCAGCCTTTGCTCTCGTTCCACTTTTTGGTTTTGGTATGTCGGGTTCTGCCTTAGTTGGACATAATCTAGGGCGAAACGATGTGGAAGAAGCAAAACGCACTGCAATTATAGGTGCTTGTATTTGTTGTGGAATAGTGATAGTAATTACACTTTTTATAATAGCCTTTCCCCGACTTGTTCTTTCGTTCTTCTTTACCGACCCAGCAACAATTGAACAGGGTGTAAGTATGCTTAGAATTTTAGGACTCTCGTTTATTCCTCTTTCCTTTGCCTTAGGACTTCAAGTTGTTTTTTCAGGCTCGGGGCACAATCGTCCGCTCTTGTATTCTACAATTGGTTCTAGCTGGTTGGTACAACTTCCCTATCTACTAATTGTTGTTTACCTTTTAAAACTGCCACTTGAAGCGGTTTGGTTTTCGTATATTTTAGCTGAAATTGCTCATCTCGGCATTATAATTTATCATTATAAAAAAGGTGTGTGGGAAACAAAGCGTGTGTAAAAAGTGTTTTTCGTGGTAATAATTCACCTTGAAAAAACATCCTTGTTTTTTCAAGGTGGTCGAGTTTTGCAACTTGGTAAAACTGTGTGTTGCAAAACATCGCTGTTACTTTATACTAGCTCGCCGTCCGTGGCGAGAGAAAAAACATCCGTGTTTTTTCAAGGTGGTCGAGTTTTGCAACTTGGTAAAACTGTGTGTTGCAAAACATCGCTGTTGCTTTATACTAGCTCGCCGTCCGTGTCGGGAGAAAAAACGTCCGTGTTTTTATAAAGTTTACGCTCCAGCAAGGAGCGTAGCTCTGGTTTGCTTAAGGTTAGGAATTTTTGTGCGTCAAAAATTCCTAACCCTTTCGTTGCCAGTTTTTAAGTTGAAACTCATCGCTAGTTTAAGCCCCATCGCCCATCCAAAGCGATGGGATAAGCGTTTTTCGCAAATAAGGACAAGTCTTATAAATATTAAATTTTGGAAAGCTCTTGATTTTTTTTTAACAAAATAGTATGATTGGTGTCGTTGACTTTTTCGTTTTGCCGAAAAATTTAATTTACTTTTTCGGTGAAAGTGCCGATGAGATAACTAGAATTTTAATTAGGTTGTTATATAATGAAACAAAGACTAAAGTTGACTGTTTTTATCGTTGTTGTTTTGGTTGGCGTTTGTGCCATTTTTTTGCCCGCTTTTTTGGCGGTTAGTACTTATGATGTTCAAAATAGTGGTATGGGTGGTGGAGACAAAAAGTTGCCGACTATTCCACCTGACGAGGCGATTGACCCATTAGCACTTTCCGATCTTTATTATTCTGTTTATGTTGTACAAAAAGGCGACATCGTTGGAAATATCGCAGAAGAGTTTGGTGTAAGCCAAGATGCAATTATTAGCATAAACAAGTTAAAAAATACTCGTGCTTTGCAAATCAACCAAATATTGAAAATCCCATCGTTAGACGGTATTGTTTATACTGTAAAAGAAGGGGACACCGCAAGTTCAATTGCCGATAATTATAAAATTTCTCTTGAAAAGCTTGCACTTGTAAATTCACTAAAAGACGAAAATTTAGAAGAGGGCAAGATTGTTTTTTTGCCTGATGCAAGATTGGATTGGGCAACCTTGCAAGAAATTAATGGCGACCTTTTTATGTCACCTCTGCGTTATGGCTATCGTTTTACATCGGGTTATGGTTGGCGGCGAGATCCCTTTACTGGTGGAAGAAGTTTCCACAACGGTGTCGATTTGGCAACCTACCGAGGTGCTCCCGTTTTCCCCGTACTCGGAGGGATAGTCAGTGCTGCCGGGTACAATAGTGTTTATGGCAACTATGTTATTGTTCGCCATCACTCCGGCTATCAAACTATGTATGGACATCTTTCTTCCATTTCAGTTTCGCGTGGCAACTTTGTAAATACTGCTACCCAAATCGGACGGGTTGGAAGCACAGGACGAAGCACAGGTCCTCACTTGCACCTTACTGTTTATAAAAATGGTGCAACAATCAATCCATTAACTGTGTGGTTACCGTAAATCTCAGTACAAAATTTTTGTAAAAATTTAATGCCAAGCTTTTAAAAACCTCTTGACATTTTTTGAAGTTTGTGTTAAAATGAAAATTACGAGGTTTATATAAAACACATTTGCGGCGGTGGTGGAATGGTAGACACGCTAGCTTGAGGTGCTAGTGCCCTAACCGGTGTGCTGGTTCAAGTCCAGTTCGCCGCAAAAATTTTCAAGCTTATTCTCAGTTTCAAAATTAAAAAATAGCATCTTTCAAAATTTTAATTCTTGCTATCTTAGAAATGTTCAAAGCTTTTACCGTTACTTGGTTATGCAAAATCAAGCGTAAAAGATCTTTTTCAGGGGTTCTTTTTACTTCAACTGGAGTGCAATAAAAGGTTTTTTGTTTACCTCGTACATCCACAGAGATTTCCAGCTTTTTTTTCTGAGCAATGGCACTTTCGCAAAGTCGTAGTTTTGCCGTATAATCCAAAGCTGAAACCTGTACACTTTCAAACTTTATATTGCTTTTAGTCAGTTGTCCAATGTCAAAAATTATATTACGCCGAACTTGTTCATTCAAAAAGTCTTTTTCACTTTCACCTAAGTCCAAGCTTTTAATTTTTTCAAAAAGCTCGGTTTTGTCAACTTCGGCTTTTTGCTGATTTGCTTCTTTTTGTTTTATTAAGTCTTTTTTTAGAATTTGTGTTTCATCTTTTTCAAAATCCAAAAGTTTCAAAAAAGGTAAATTTGTTTCCGAATTTTCAAAACTATTAAGCTCAAAATTAACCACAGGTGCAAAATAATTTTTTAGCGTTTCCACCAAACATTCCAACCCAACCCCATCAAGCATTTCTTTAATGTCATCAATATTTGTATATCGCAACACAAAAATATTATCGCTGAGTTTTTCTTGTACAAGCTTATGCAAGGGCATATCTTTTTCAAAAAGACTAGTTTTTTCCTTTGCTACAACAGCCACAACTCCCGAGTAAAGTTTAACCGCTGAAAAATTTTGATACCATTGCTGGAGCGAAATATCAATGTTTTGTGGCAATTCGCCTGTGATGTTTTCTAAAAAAATTTTTCGTAAAGCTTCATCGTCCCCCTTGCATTCAAAAAACAGTCCAGTAGTTTTTCTACTCATTTCAAAAACTGCAGTTGTCTGCACAGAAGTTGGAAGCAAGGCTGAAACTAAGGGCAATAGCTTTTTAAAGTCATCAAAAGGGAAAATAGTAACTTCAAAAGAAGGAGAAACTAAAACAGTTCCGTTTTTATCATTTTCGTTAAAGTGGGTATTTGCAGTTACAAGTGTATCTTTTCCTGTTAAAAGCCCAAACATTTTTGCCAACTCAATTACAGTTTTTTTGTTTTCAGCCTCTTGAAAAAAGGTTTCGTATTCCCTGTCAATCGCTTCGTAAATTTCATTACCAGCAAAAGCAATCTTTAAGTTTTCTTGAAGAAGGGTAAAAGCTTTTTCCAGTTCGCTTATTTCGTAATAGTATTTAGGATTGAGCTGCTGGAAAAATTTAGCAAAGGTCTTTGCTAAAAGATTTAAGTATCTTTCCGAATAATTTCCACTTGCTGCTACAACTATAAATGACTGCATTTCAAGTGGAGAAAAAGCTGCAAACCTTTTCCACATTTCTTCGTTTTCTTCCAGTCCTTTGTCAGTATTATTAAACAAATGTAAATTCAAAAATGCCCGAAGTAAATAATTAAACGCTAATAAATCATTGCGGTAAAAAATAAAAATCTTTTCTACACGTTCAAAAACTTTTTTACGCAATTCGCCATTTAGTTTAATGCAGTTTGTATTATGCAGGAAAAAAGAATAAGCTGAAAGAATATTGATACCGCTGAGTAAATTAGGAGCAACTTTTTTTTCAGCCTCTTTTACAGGAATTAAAAAAGTTTTTAAGCTTGAAAGAGCTCTAAATTGCTTTAGCATATAAGGGTTTACTGCATAAATTTCCTCACCATTTTTTTCTATCGTAAACACTATTAAGCGTTGTTCTAGATTATTTAACAGCTCTTTTAACTGATAATAATTTAACTCATTTTTGAAAAAATCTTTCAAAAATCCTAAAGTCGCTTTCGGAAAAATTAAAATAGTTGAAATTAAAAAACTTTCTTCTGCACTAATTCGCAAAAAAATTTTTTCTTGAACTTCGTCTTTTCTCAAAAACGCACTCAAATCGTCAATCAAATTTTGTTTGTTAAATGGAGTTTCAATTTCTCCAAGATAAAAGGTCATAAGGTCAAAAAATTTTTGATCAGGTAATTGTAAAATAGCCTTACGCCACTCTGCAATGTTTTCTACATTTTTGTCTTTCATAACTTTCCTCAAATACCATAATAAAAAATAAATTTCTGGTAAGTTTTACACCTGCCATCTATATGTGAATTATACCATTTTTTCCAATTATTATCTAGGGCTCTGTCGGGACAAAATCTCAATCAATACTCATTTTTTATTAACCTGCATAAGACATATGTTTTTTGTGAAAATCGCCACGCTCGCCACGGACGGCGAGCTAAAATAAAGCAACAGTGACGTTTTGCAACAAACCATTTTGCCAAGTTGCAAAACTCGACGGGTAACAAAAAACTCGTCTACCTTAAAAAAATACGGACATTTTTTCCCGACACGGATGTCGGGTTAGTGTTTTGCTTTAGCGAGTTTTTTGTAAACAAAAAACTCGACCACTTTAGAAAAACAAGGATGTTTTTTTCTCTCGCCACGGACGGCGAGCTAGTATAAAGCAACAGCGACGTTTTGCAACAAACCATTTTGCCAAGCTGCAAAACTCGACGGGTAACAAAAAACAAGGACGTTTTTTGTTACCCTGCGTTAGGCACATTCAAAGTTGGTTTGCATTTTTCAAAATGCAAACCAAAACAAAATTGTGGCGATAATTTACGCCACAATTTTGGTCGGAGCCGATAGGCGTAGCTTTGAATACGCCGACCCGAGCGATAGCGAGGGGAACGCCCAAAATATTTTGTCGTAAAAAAATCGTTTGCACTTTCCAAGAAGTAGGCACTACAAAGTTTCCGACCGTAAGTTAATTCATTACAAAAGCCTCTTGCAAATTTTTGCTAAACTGGTATTATTTGTATTATGATGTCGGAGGAAAAAGTTCAATACGCTTTTATAGATTCGGGGGTTGGTGGCTTGCCTTATTTGAAATACTTGCGGGAAAGGGAGCCGAGTGCTAGGGCTGTTTATGTGGCGGACACGGCGAATTTTCCGTATGGGTGGAAGACGACTGAGGAGTTGGACAAAATTGCGGTGGAGCTGGTGCGAAAAATTTTACTGCGTTTTTCACCGGAGATTGTGGTGCTTGCTTGCAATACGCTTTCTGTGGCAGCTTTGGAGGTTTTGCGAAATAATTTTTCTTTGCCCTTTGTAGGAACGGTTCCTGCGGTGAAGGTGGCTGCAGAAAGAACAAAGGCGAAAAAATGTGTTTTAATTGCTAGCGAAAAAGCGGTTCACGATAAGTATACTAAAAACTTAATCGAAAAATTTTCCTCGCCTGAAAAATTTATTTTAAAAGCGGAACAGGATTTGATTGCACAAGTGGAGGCGGGACTTTTATTTGAGTCTGATAAAAAAAAAGAAGATGCCGTAAAACCAATAATTGACTTTTGCGTTTCTAATGATGCGGATTGTTTAGTTTTAGCTTGCACACATTTTTTGCTAATTGAAAATGTGTTTAAAAAAGTGGCAGGAAAAAAAGTACAAGTAATTGAATCTTTAAATGGAGTTGTTGAACAAACTTTAAAACTTGCTCCTGTAAAAAAAATGCAAAACGCAAACAAAAAAAATCTTGATGGTAAAGCTTTTTTTTATGTTACAAAAAAATGTAGTGCGGAAGAAAAAGAGCGTTATTGTAAAATTGCAAAATATTATAATTTAACATTTGGTGATAATTTATAATGCGTGGTTTAGTTTTAAGTGGAGCGAATAATCTTTTTCAAGTTGAATGTGAAGATGGTTTTATTCGTCAATGCACAATTAAAGGAAAAGTTTTAGAGCAGGATATTCGTTATCATAATCCGCTTGCACCCGGTGATTTTGTAGAAGTGGAAATAGACGAACACGATTTGAATGAAGCACAAGTTTTAGAAATGCTACCGCGTAAAAATTTTTTTGCCCGCTTAAACGAAAAAACTTTGACCCCACAAATTTTAGCTGCAAATATAGATTTACTCCTTTGCATTACAACTCCCGATGAACCACCTTTCCGTCCGATTTTTGTAGATAGGGTTTTAGTGCAGGCAGCTTGGCAGAATATTCCTGTGCTGATTGTTTTGAATAAAATTGATTTAAAGCTTTCAAAAAAAAAGCAAGTTCTTGTTGACGCTCATCTTGCAGAATGGCAGCGTTTAAAATATCAGCTTGTAAAAACTTCTGCCAGCACGGGAGAGGGATTGCAAGAGCTCGTTAAAATGATAAATGGAAAAACAATTTGTATTGCGGGGCAGTCGGGTGTCGGAAAGTCTAGTTTGTTAAATGCAATAGATTCGGGACTTAGTTTGGCGACAGGCAAGGTTTCAGAAAAATATAACAAGGGAAGCCACACTACAACACGAGGTTCTTTTTATAAGATAAACAAAAAGTTCGGTAATAAAAATTTACAGCTTAACATAATTGATACGCCGGGGATAAAAAATTTTTCTCTTTATGGAATTGAAAGAGATGAGATAGCTTTGTATTTTCCTGAAATGGCTGAGGCAGTTGGGAAGTGTAAGTTTGGGCTTTCTTGTTCGCATACTGTGGATGCAGGTTGCGAAATTGTGCGGCTTTTAGACGAAGGAAAAATTTCTGATTTGCGTTATAAAAGCTGGCTAAATATGACAGAATAATAAGTTGGGTATACCATAGAATTTACACAATTTTTAAGACTTGACTTACTTGAAATGTACATTCACACTGAAGAGAATGACGTTTTAGCTTCTCGCTAGCAAGGGCTACTAAGACAAAAGTTTATCACTTGAAACTTCTTTGTAAATAAATTAAAATGAGCATATGAAAAAGTTTTTTTTAGCTTTTGTTTTTATATTAACTTTATTTTCGTGTAATAAAACTTCCGCTGAAGATGATGTTAACGACACCTCGTTGGCAAAGGTTTATTTGGCTGAAAAACTAAAAATCGGAGTTAATGGTCCTTTTGCACCGATTTATTATATGGACAAAAAAAAGAGGGTCGGCTATGATATTGACCTACTGAATGAAGTTTGTGCAATTTTAGACGTTACTCCCGAATATATTGATATTGATTGGGATGAAAAAGATAAGCTTTTAGCAACTGGCGAAATTGATATGATTGCCAGTGCGTTTAGTAAAACTTCTGAACGCGAAAAAGAATACGGAATGTCGTTACCTATTATAAAAAATGCACAATGTATTGTTGTTAGAGCCGGTGAAAAAAGATTTAAAACATTCAACGACTTGGAAACTTTTTCTGTAGCTTGTTCCGTTGGCAGTACGGCAGAAGATTATGTACATAGAAAGGTAAAAAGCGGTTTTGCCTTTCGGGTTATGAGCTATAAAGATATTAATGCGGCGTTTATTGATTTGAAAGCTTATGAAGTTGATGCGGTTCTGATTGACATTATTGTTGCGAATTATTTTATCACCAGTGAACAAAAAGAATACTATAAAATTTTACCATTGGCGATTTTGCCTGAAGAATATGTATTTGCTTTTCGAAAAGAAGATAAGGCTTTAAAAGATGCGGTTAATTCGGCTTTAAAAATAATGGCGGAAGACGGAACTTTGCCAAAGATTACAAAAAAATGGTTTACAACTGATATTTCATTGATACGGTAATCTAAAACTATGGAAAGGAGTAAAAATATGTTTAAGAAAAAAAATACTGCTATTTATATATTATTATTTTTTCTTGCTTTGTTTGGATCGTCTTGTAAGCCTAGAATTATACGAAGAACTAGACGTGTAAAAGACACATCGCTTGCAAGAGTCAAAATCAACCGAAGGATAGTTGTAGGAATACGAGGAAAATATTTACCCTTTTCAAACACTGTACAAAATAATTATTCGGGTTTTGATGTGGAAATTGCGCGGGAAGTTGCAAAAGAGCTAAATGTTCAAATAGAGTTTCGTCCATTGTCTTGGCAGGAAACTGCTCGAAGTTTAGAAGATGGAACTGTAGATTGTCTTTGGTCAGCCTTTGACCCTAGTGATTTTAGCAATAAAAAATTTATCTTTTCTGACCCCTACATAAAATCAACGCAGACAATTTTTTTACCACGTGAATCAATTCACACTTCACTTGAAAGTTTAAAAAATAGAGACATCGGTTTTTTGTCGATGGGTGATAGTTTAATTAACGCAGGTGTAAAGGATACCGCCTTACGAGATTTTCCAAATGTGAAAATCTATCACGACTTAGAGTTAGCAATTGATGATGTTTACAGAAAAAAAATTGATGTTATTATCGGTGATATATTTGTGTTAAATAATCGTGTGAGTCTTGGAGAAAACATAATGATGCTAAACGAGCCAATAAAGCAGTCAGCTTATTCTGTTGTGTTTAAAGGAACTGACGAATCTTTGCGAAATAAAATAAACGAGGTTTTAATAAAACTGGAATATGATGGTGTCCTTGAAGAAATCTCAAGAAAATGGTTTAATACAAATATGATAATCATAGGAAAATAATTTTATCTAAAACATTATGTATGAAAGTTTTTAAAACACAAGTCCTAAAAACAAAGCAAGATTCTTTTGTGAGCAAAATATTTTTTGCAGATGAGTTTGATTTGGGGCTTGGAGATTTTGACGAAAATAATAGTCTTTTTGTTTTTGATACAAATACCGAAAAGTTTTTTTCAAATAAGATAAATAAAAAAAATAACCTTGTAATACCTGCAGGAGAAAGTGCAAAAAATATTTTTACCGTGCAAAAAATTTTAGAAACTGCTGTCCAAAAAAAATTAACTAGGCAGTCTGTAATTTGTGCAGTTGGTGGAGGAGTGGTTTGTGATATAGTTGCTTTTTGTGCTTCTGTTTTTAAGCGTGGTATGAACTTGGTTTTAGTGCCTACAAGTTTGCTTGCTATGGTGGATGCAAGCATTGGCGGGAAAACTGGTTTTGATTTTGCTGGGATAAAAAATTCTGTTGGAAGTTTTTATACAGCTAAAAGCGTTTTGATTTTTTTTGATTGCTTAAAAAGTTTAAGTAGCAAGGAATATAAAAACGGACTTGCGGAAATTCTAAAAATGGGAATGATAAATGAAGAGCGAATTTTGCAAATCCTTGCTCAAACTTCAGTCGAAGATTTTTTTATGCCAAGCGAAGCTTTGAAAGAACTTATTTTTTTAAGTATAGCAGGCAAAATGAAAATCGTAAAAAAAGATTCGCGAGAAAAAAATCAGCGGAAGTTTTTAAATCTTGGGCACACTTTTGCACATGCACTTGAAGCTCTTACAAACTTTGACCTTGTATCTCATGGCGAGGCTGTCGCTTGGGGAATTGCACAGGAGCTTAGTTTAGGTTTAAGCTTGGGGCTTACAAGTGCGGATTATGCTAAAAAAATTTATGCCCTGCTAAAACGCTTTAACTATAAAATCGAAACCTTTGACAAAGAGCTTGCAGATTATACAAAGATTTCTTATGAAGGCTTTTGTACGAACTTGGTTTCGCTAATGCAAAACGACAAAAAAAACACTGATTCAAAAATAAGCTTTTCATTGCAAAAAAACCAAGGCATAAATTTATTGCTAAGTTTAGAGCCAAAAATGGTTTACGATTTTCTTATAAATAAAGGGATACGGCTTTCTTAAATTGATATTATGCAATTGGTAATTAACGTCAGAGGTACGACAATATTAAAAGCTTAAAGGGCTTGACTTTTTTTTCAATTTTAATATAATGTGTACGTTCCAGAAATTGTTATAAGGTTTTTGGATTTTGAAAGTGTTATTTTGGAAAGGTTTACTGTTATAGTTAGCTTAAAAATAATAAATTTTGGTATAGAGGTATTTTATGACAGACATCACAAAGATGCGAAACATTGGGATTAGTGCCCACATTGACTCAGGCAAAACAACTCTTTCTGAGCGAATTCTTTTTTACACAGATAGAATTCATGCTGTCCACGAAGTGCGTGGAAAAGATGGTGTTGGTGCAACTATGGATAATATGGAGCTAGAGCGAGAACGCGGTATTACAATTCAGTCTGCTTCGACACAAGTACAATGGAAAGGACATTCGATTAACGTTGTAGATACTCCCGGACACGTTGACTTTACAATTGAAGTTGAACGCTCTTTGCGTGTTTTGGACGGGGCGATTTTAGTTTTATGTTCTGTTGCAGGAGTGCAATCTCAGTCTATTACTGTTGACCGCCAGCTAAAACGTTATCATGTTCCGCGTTTAGCTTTTGTTAACAAGTGTGATAGAACGGGTGCAAATCCTTTGCGAGTTAGAATGCAACTTCGAGAAAAGCTCGGGCTTAATGCATATATGATGCAACTTCCGATTGGACTTGAGGACAAACTTGAAGGTGTTGTAGACCTTATAAAAATGAAAGCTTATTATTTTGAAGGTGAAGGTGGAACACAAATTCGTGTTGCGGAAATTCCTGAACACTTAAAAGATGATGCACAAAAATACCGCGAAGAAATGTTAGATGCCGCTTCAATGTTTTCTGACGAATTAGCAGAGGCATTTTTGGAAGGCAACGAAACTGAAGAAATGATAAAAGCTGCAATACGAAAAGGAACACTTGCTGAACAGTTTGTTCCTGTATTTTGTGGCTCGGCTTATAAAAATAAAGGTATTCAGCCTCTTTTGGATGCTGTTATTGATTATCTTCCAAATCCAACTGAAGTTGAAAATGTGGCATTAGACTTGGATAAGGAAGAAAAACCAAATACACTTTCAACAGATGCTAATGTTCCCGTTGTCGCTTTGGCTTTTAAACTTGAAGATGGCAAATACGGGCAGTTGACTTATGTGCGTGTTTATCAAGGCACTATGAAAAAAGGTGAGGACTTATACAATACGCGTACTCGTAAAAAGTTTAAAGTCGGGCGTTTAATACGAATGAATTCAGCTGAAATGGAAGATATAAACTCAGCTCCTCCCGGAGATATTGTAGCCTTGTTTGGAATTGATTGTGCTTCAGGTGATACTTTTTGTGGTGGCGATTTAAACTATGCTATGACTTCAATGTTCGTGCCTGAGCCTGTTATTTCTCTTTCAGTTACACCTAAGGACAAGGCATCTTCAGATCAAATGTCTAAGGCGTTAAATCGATTTATAAAGGAAGACCCAACTTTCCGAAGTTATGTAGACCCCGAATCAAATCAAACGATTATTCAAGGTATGGGTGAGCTTCACTTGGATGTTTATATTGAGCGAATGAGACGGGAATACAAATGCGATGTTGAAACAGGTATGCCACAAGTAGCTTATCGTGAAGCAATTACGCAACGTGCTGACTTTAACTACACTCATAAAAAGCAAACAGGTGGTGCAGGTCAGTTTGGTAAGGTTGCAGGTTTTATTGAACCTATTGATGAATCTGTGGCTGAGACTGCAGGTGAAGATTATGTTTTTGTAAACAGCATCAAAGGTGGTGTTATCCCAACCGAATTTATTCCTGCTTGTGATAAGGGCTTTAAGGAAGCGATTAAACGAGGTACTCTAATTGGTTTCCCGATTGTTGGAGTGCAGGTAACTATTAACGATGGACAGTATCACCCAGTTGACTCATCTGATATGGCTTTCCAAGCAGCCGCTATTGGAGCTTTCCGTGAAGCGTATGTAAAAGCGAAGCCCACGATTCTTGAACCGATTATGCAAGTTTCGATTGAAGGTCCGCAAGAGTTTCAAGGAAATATTTTTGGCTTGATTAATCAGCGAAGAGGTATTATAATATCTTCATCGGAAGATGGAAACTTTACACGAGTTGATGCGGAAGTTCCGCTTAGCGAAATGTTCGGTTTTTCCACAATTTTGCGTTCGTCCACACAGGGTAAGGCAGAGTACTCAATGGAATTCAAAAAGTACGGCAAGGCGCCTCAAAGTGTTTGTGATGAGTTGATTAAAGAATATGAAGCTAAGCGTCAGGCTGAACATAAGTAAGGAGATATTATGCAAAAAAAAGATTTAATAGAAAAGAGTCCCATTCGAAAACTTGAAAAGGGTTTATCAGGTGGCTTGAAAGCGGGCGACTTTGGTGTTATTGCTTCACAAAAGGGCGTGGGTAAAACGAGTTTACTTGTGCAGTTGGGACTCGACCAGCTTTTACAAGGCAATCAAGTTTTTCACATTTCTTTTAGTCAAACGAGTGATCACGCCTTGACTTGGTATAGCAATATGTATGATGAACTTGCAAAGCACAAAAACCTTGAAAGTGCATCTAAAATAAAAAGCGAAATTTTTGCAAACCGAGTTATTTTGAATTTTAACCAAGACGTAATTACGACTACACAAATTATGAAAACTGTAAAAGCTCTAGCGGAGGGTGCAAAATCAAAACCACAAGCTTTAATGATTGACGATTTTGATTTTAGCAAAGCTTCAAAAGAAGATATGCTAGAACTTAAAAGTGTTGCAAAAGATCTAGGTGTTAGTATTTGGTTTACGGCACGAGCTGATATTGCAGATGCTATGCCAAAAGCTTGTGAACCTTTAGCTGAGTACTTGGATATTATTCTTTCGCTCAAGTTAATTTCAAACTCACAAGTTGGAATTGTAGCAATAAAAGAGCGCCAAAACAAAAATGTAGCTCTTGATGTAAAGTTTGATATTAAGTCGCTTTTGTTAGTTTAAGCTTTAGTTTTATTATATGGACTTTTGTGTATGTGTTAAAGCTTTGCAAAAGTCCCTATTTGTATTTTATTGTTTGCAAAAAAATTAACTGCCAAGTTTTTTTAACTCAATAATTTTGTCGCGCACAACCGCTGCTTGTTCATACATTAACATATCTGCAAATTCTGCCATTTGTCTTTCAAGTTCACGAATAAGTTTTTTGCGGTCTCGTACATTAAAGATGTTATAACTTTTTATAAGTGGTTCAATTTCATCCCTAGTCGCTTCCTCTTTTATTTCATTTTCCCGCACGAGAATATTATCAATAGATTTTTGTATTGTTTTAGGTGTTATATTATGTTTTTCATTGTATGCTTTTTGTATAGCTCGGCGGCGATTAGTTTCGGAAATGGCTTCTTCCATTGCCTCGCTCATTTTATCGGCATACATTATAACCTTACCGTTTGCATTTCGTGCTGCACGTCCTATTATCTGAATGAGACTTGTGGTGGAGCGTAAAAAACCAATTTTGTCCGCATCCAAAATTCCGATAAAAGCAACCTCAGGTAAATCAATTCCTTCACGCAATAAGTTAATTCCCACGAGAACATCAAATTCACCTGTCCGCAATCCCGTTAAAATTTCTACCCGCTCAATCGTTTCAATTTCACTGTGAATATATTTTACTTTTAAATTGAGAGATGCCAGATAATCGGTTAGGTCTTCAGCCATTTTTTTTGTAAGAGTTAAAATTAAACTTCGCTCATTACGCGCAATTCGTTCATTTACCTCTCTGAAAATATCTTCCATCTGTCCTTCGCTGGGATGGACTTCAAGAATTGGATCTAACAAACCTGTTGGGCGAATAAGCTGTTCCACAATTTGAGTTGATTTTTCAATTTCTTTTTTGCCGGGAGTTGCCGAAACAAAAATTGCTTGTTTGATTTTTTTTTCAAACTCATCTATTTTTAACGGACGATTATCCAAAGCAGACGGAAGACGAAAACCGAAGTCAACAAGATTTTGTTTTCGAGAGCGATCGCCTTCGTACATTGCACCGACTTGTGGAAGTGTTACGTGGCTTTCGTCCAAAAAAACTAAAAAGTCATCGGGGAAATAATGAAACAAAGTGGCAGGTGGTTCACCCGGTTTTCGATTTGCAATTGGAGCAGAATAGTTTTCAATTCCCGGGCAATATCCCATTTCAGATAACATTTCAATGTCATACTCGGTTCGTGTTTTTATTCTTTCCGCTTCTAAAATTTTTCCCTCACGCTTTAATTCTTTAAGCCTTTCTTGCAACTGAAAACGAATGCGTTCTATTGCTTTGGGAATTGCATCCTCTGGCATAACAAAATGTTTGGCAGGATAAATCATAAGCTCTTCATAAGTCTCCACAATTTCATGAGTTAAAGGATTAAATTTTTTTATCGATGAAACAATTTCCCAATCAAATTCTATTCGATAAGCTTCTTCCAAATAAGCAGGAAAAATTTCAAAGACATCCCCCATCACTCGATAACGCCCGCGTTCAAGAACGGCATCATTTCGTTCATATTGCAAAGCAACAAGCTGGCGACTTAAGGTAGCGGGTGCAAGCTCAATATTTTTATCAATGTGAACTCGTAAATCCCGCCATGTTTCTGGCAAGCCTAAACCGTAAATACAAGAAACTGTCGACACAACAATTACATCGCGTCTTTCCATTAAACTAAAAGTAGCACGAAGTCGCATTCTATCTACTTCGTCGTTTATTGATGCGTCTTTTTCAATATACAAATCCCGAGATGGCACGTACGCTTCTGGCTGGTAATAATCATAATACGAAACAAAATATTCTACAGCGTTATTCGGAAAAAAGTTTTTGAATTCTCGGTAAAGTTGTGCCGAAAGAGTTTTGTTGTGA
The DNA here is from genome assembly GCA_038397925.1 of Treponemataceae bacterium. Classification (GTDB taxonomy): domain Bacteria; phylum Spirochaetota; class Spirochaetia; order Treponematales; family Treponemataceae; genus Treponema_B. The sequence goes on along the minus strand of JARGFC010000053.1, from coordinate 18,924 downwards.
CTTATAATTAAAGTCGGTCGTTGCACCCTTTCGATTATATTTGCCATTGTAAAAGTTTTTCCCGAGCCTGTAACTCCTTTTAAAGTTTGGTATCGGTCTCCACGCAAAAGCCCTTCGCTAAGTTTTTCGATAGCTTGTGCTTGATCACCTGCAGGTTTATATTCTGAAACTAGTTCCAATTTTCGCATAAGGCATTGTACATAATCTACTCTTTTTTGTAAAGTCTTGCAATATGCAAAGTTAATAACATTGCTTTGTTAAAATCCAAAAATTTTTTTGCGATGCTTTGCTCCAAGTTGCTTTAAGTTTTCAGAAAGTGAAAGCTCATCATTGTAGTTTTGCTTTAAGTCAATTGTAAAACGATTCATTGAAAAATGTTGAAAGCAAAAAAAATTGTCCTTTGTATTTTTTTCATACAAAGATTTTAATGTTTGCCAATATTGCTCAAAAATTTTTTTAGGTCCGAGTTCGCTGTAACCAACAATAAAAAGTTTTGCATTAAATTTTTGTTGTAAATTAAAAGCTGCAGTTGCCATAAATCTTTGTGACTCAATAAAAAAATTATCTAATGTGTTTGTGCCTGTTGTCTCATAAAAACTTTTCAAAAGTTTTTTTAACAAAACTGTTTTGGCTGTGTGAAGCGGACTCTTGTTCAAGATTAAAACATTTTCACGAAAGTTAATTTCCAATTCAGGATGGTTCTCAAAAAAATTTCCCGCAAGCTTTCCCGAATGCCCTATTAAGTATCGTCTGTTTGTAGCTCGCTGTTCATTTTTTCCCGGATTGTCCGCAACTAAAATTATTTTTACATCGCTTTTACTTGTAAACTTTTCTAAGTCATTATTGTATACAACATTTGTTTCAAGCGGGTATGGCGGTACAGAATTTTCAGTTGCAATTTTTTTTTGAAGTTTTGTCAAGACAAAATCATTATTGAATGAGTTTTTAACTTCGCAAAAATTTTTAAACTCATTTTTAAAATTACAAAAAAAGCTCCATTGTGTCTCTGTCATTTTAATAACTCGTAAAGCCGCCCGCAAAGTCCATTACGCAAACCGACCCATAACTTCCGCCTTCATGATAAGCAATTCCTACAATTTTATATGTCGAGTTAAAAATATTTTGTCGATGACCGCACTTTGAAACACCGTCATCTATTATAAGCTGTGCAACAATTTCGCGTGGAGTTTTTGGACCGTAAGCGCAGTTTTCTCCAATATAGCCACTCCATTTTCCAAACTTTTCTATGCGAGCTCGCATATTCATTCCGTTTGGTCCATTGTGTCCTGTGGTTTTTGTGCGAACTTGATACGAAGCTAAAAGTTCGCTCGCCTTGCTAAGTCCCTCATCTAAGGTCAATTTGCCAATAGCTGAACACCCTTTTAATTCGTCAATGGCTTCTTGCACAGCAGATTTCCCTTCTATAGTTCTAATTCGCAATCCAGCGGAGTCTTTATAGGTAACCCCATCAGATTCAAAACTTGCAAGATGTAACTCTAAAACATCTGTTGCATATTTGCTCGGGTTTGTACGAGCAAAGTTTAGCTCATTACATATTTCTTGCAAAAATTCTGTGCTTGTAGAATCACTATATTTTTCTTGCAAAAACCCTGTGTTTTTAGGCGCAACGATATCTTGTTGGCATCCAACAAATAAGACAAGGCTCAATATTACAAAGTAAAAGACAAAAGCTCTTTGTGGTTTTAAATTAAATTTTTTCATTTTATAACTCACTCAAAAGCTATTATATATTTTATTTAATTATTTTACAAGAAGGCTTTTGTTTGTCGTTTTATATGAATTGTCCGAAAAAATAAAAACAGCATCAATTTTTTTTTCGGAAAAATTTTTTATAAAGTGAATACTCTTTTCATAACCCATCACCAAAAAGGCGGTTGCCAATGCATCAGCGTAAGCAGAGCTTTCGCATACAACAGAAACAGAAACCAAATTGTTGCGAACGGGATAGCCTGTTTTCGAATCTAAAATATGATGATACTTCGTCCCATCTTTTTCAAAGTAGCGTTCATAGATTCCTGAAGTAACAACGTTCGTGTTGTTCACCGAAAGCACAAGTTCATAAGAGTTTAAGTCTTCATAAGGTTTGCGTAAACCGATTCGCCAATTGTCATCAGTAAAAAATTTTTTTCCAAGAACATAAATATTTCCGCCTAAGTTAATACTTGCAGACTCGACTTTTTTTTCTTTTAATAATTTTACAATTAGGTCTGTAATATGTCCTTTTGCAATCGCACCTAAATCGATTTTTATATTTTCATTAGTAAAAGAAATTTTGTTACCATCTATTAAAATATTTTTATAACTCAAATCTTCAATAGCTTTTTTAATTTTTACCTCTGATGGTAGATTTTCATTTTCAAAACCAATACCCCATAATTTTACCAGATTTCCGATAGCAGGTTCAAAAGCTCCATCAGTTTTTTCAGCAATTTTTTTTGCAAGAATGATTAAGTCTAAAAGCTCATTTGAAACTTCGGTAGGTTTTTTAAAAGCTACTTCGTTCAGTTTTGAAAGCTCCGAGTTAAAATCATTAGCACTAAAAATATATTCCAAGGTTTTTATTTTTTCAAAACATTCATCCAAAATAAAATCTGCACTTTTACTTTTTGGAATTTTAATTGTGCAAAAAGTTCCGATCAAAAATTCTGTTCGACTAACTGTTTCTTTTCCGCATGAAAAAAAAGTAAAGCAACAAAAAACAAAAAAAATATTTTTCAAAAAAAATTTCATACACAACCTATATTAAAACTCAAATTCTAAAAGGATATTATCCAAACTTTTTATTAAATTATTTTTATCAAGCTCGTGTCTTTTAGAAAGTAAAAAATTAAAATTGTCAAAGCTTTTCGAAAGCAAAAAACCAAAGCGTCCCGAAAAATTTATCTTGCTTGCAAAAATCCATTTTGAAAAAAATAACATACTTTGAAATGTAAATATTTTTTCCAAACTTAAAATTAAAGCTCCACTTGTAATTTTGATATTAAAAAATTCAAACAAAAGTTTTCCATTAATGTGAAAAATATTTACCAGCATCATCGAAAAAGCAAAAATCAAAAACGCTTTTATATTTAAACGTACTTTCGAAATTAAGCAAAGCAGAAGCGAAAATAAAAATATAAAAAATTTTACAAAAATGTTTGTGAAAAAAAAGTTTGCTAACATTACTAAAACAAACAAAATAATTTTAGCAATAAAAAAATATTTATCTTTATTAAAATTGGTATTTTCTTTTTTGTTTTTTAAATATTCTATTTCGTGTATTTTTTTATCTTCATTGTTATTAGTAATTTTATCATTAACATCTTTGATATTACAAATGTCTACAAAAAAATTTTTATACCAAATAGAATTTTCTGTAAACCTTGTTACAAAAATTCCTAACACTAAAGAGGTAATCAAACCAATACTCAAAAGGAAAGGTGCAAAGGCAAGAGTTCCACTTCCAAAAACAAAAAAATATGCAAGCAAAAGTTGAGCAGAGTTTGAAGCAAAGGCACCGAGAACACTAATCCCAACAAACGAAATTTTTTTGTGTGCAATTCGTACCAGCATAAAACTCAAAAGTCCTGACGCCAAACTTCCAAAAAGCGAAAAAATAAAAACATAAGAAAAAAGCATTCCCGAAATTATACCCTGCCCTAAAACTTTTAAGATTAACAAAAGCAAAAAAAACTTAAAACTCAAAAGCTTTGTCCCAATCAGCAAAACGCCGTGGGACAAACCTAAGCGAAAAAACGGCAAGGGTCTTGGCACCAATTGTTCAATGCTTGCACAAAAAAATATCAGCCCCGCTAAAAAACTTAAAAGCTCAAAACTGTTTTTTTTACCCGCAGTGCTTTTAAGATTATTCATATTAAGCCGACTTAAAAATATTTAAACCTAGCGACAACATCCGCTCCCACAACTACAGTCGTTATCATCGCAATAGCTTTCACAATTGCAATCGTCATCACCACAAGAGCCATCATCACAAGAACAACCACAACCGCAACTATGTTGTTGCATTAGCATTTTTTGAATTTCCTTGATTTCAGCATCGCTAGCTTTTTCTACATTTTTTATGCATACATTAAAAAACAAATCTTTTCCTGCAAAGGGGTGATTCGCATCCACCAAAACCTTGTCCCCACGAACTTCCGCAATGCGAACAAAATTACCCGAATACTCATCTTGAAATTCCATTCCCACTTCCAAAGTTTCCTCATAGTTAAAAATGCCCTTGTCAACCTCAAAAACCAAATCCTCAATATGCTCACCATAAGCCTCCGATTTGGGAATGTGAAGTTCAAAGCTCTCACCCGCCTTTTTACCCACCAAAGTTTTTTCCAACTTTGGCAAAAGCAAACCAAACCCGTGAATATATGTCGCAGGTTCATCGCTTGACGAAGAACCTAAAATTGTCCCGTCAGCATCCTTAATTGTATAATCAAATACAACCTTTGAATTATTTTCTATTTTCATAAAAGCAATTATATGGAAAATCAAAAAAGAATCAAGCAATTAATTTTTGAAGTTATTACTTTTTGTAAAGATTTGCCTAGGGGGTGATTTGTATTACGAGGCGTTTTCGCTCGCAAATACCTATTTGCAATTTAGATAAGTGTTTTTATAGCGTTAAGTTTTTACGAAGTTTAAGCTGTAGCGTTTAACTTGCGTTCTGCTCTTTTTGCTTGCGAGTTTGCTTGCACGGATCCGGCTTGCTTAGGTGGGAATTTTTGTGCACAAAAATTCCCGCCCAACTTTGCCAGATTTGCGTTTTAGCTCATCGTTAGTTTGCCAACCGCTCGTCATCCGAGACGAGCGGATAAACGATTTTCGCAAGTAAGGACAAGTCTTATTCCTGTTAAATATTCGCAAATGCTTTGCTATAACTTGTAATAATCATTAGCATTGTAATTTTTTGATATTTGTTGTATAATAAAAGGTTATTTGTTTTTAAATTTTTAATATGAGGTAAATATGGCAAAGGCAGTTTATGATGAGTCGAAAATAAAAACTTTGAGTTCTCTTGAGCATATTAGATTGCGAACAGGTATGTATATTGGACGACTGGGGAACGGCGATAATCCTGATGATGGTATTTATATTTTGGTAAAAGAAATTATTGATAATTCAATTGACGAATTTATTATGGGAAATGGTTCAAGAATTGACCTTGTCATTAAGGATAACAAAGTAACGGTTCGAGATTACGGGCGAGGGATTCCGCTTGGAAAACTTGTTGAGTGTGTTTCGGTAATTAACACGGGTGCAAAATATGATAGTGAAGTTTTTCAGTTTTCGGTTGGGCTTAATGGAGTTGGAACAAAGGCTGTAAATGCTTTGTCAAAATGGTTTCGTGTAGTTTCAGTACGTGATGGAAAATGTGTTGAAGCGATTTTTGAGCAGGGCGTTTTAAAAAGTGAAAAACCCGGCAAGGTAAAAGCTAATGTAAAGAATGGCACTCTTGTGGAGTTTATTCCTGATGAAGAAATTTTCCCTGACTATAAATTTAATTTGGAGTTTGTCGAAAAGCGTATTTGGAATTATGCTTATTTGAATACAGGTTTGACTCTTTCTTTTAACGGTCAAACATACAAGTCGGAAAACGGACTTGTGGACTTACTTGAAGATAATGTAGGTAATGATTCTACGATTTATGATTTGGCACATTTTATTGAACCTAAGTTAGAATTTGCTTTTGCTCACACACATAATTATGGGGAAACTTATTTTTCGTTTGTAAACGGACAGTATACTTCTGATGGAGGAACGCATTTGGGGGCTTTTAAGGAAGGCGTGGTAAAGGGGGCAAATGCTTACTTTAGAAAAAATTATAAAAGTGAGGATGTTCGAGAGGGGATTGTTGCGGCTATTTCTGTAAAAGTGCAGTCGCCAATTTTTGAAAGTCAAACAAAAAATAAGCTTGGAAATACAGAGGTGCGTAGCTGGATTGTAAATGATACAATGTCGGCAGTTGTGGAATGGCTTCAAAAAAATCCTGAGCATGCAGAAAAGCTAGAAGAAAAAATTGCTTCAAATGAAAAATTCCGCACGGAGTTGACGGCTATCAAAAAAGAAGCTCGGACGGCAGCAAAAAAAATATCGATTAAAATACCAAAGTTAAAAGATTGCAAATTTCATTTAGATGATAAAAAATATGGCGAAGATTCTATGATTTTTATTACGGAAGGAGATTCGGCTTCTGGTTCTATGGTTGCTTGTCGTGATGTTTTAACTCAAGCAATTTTTTCACTTCGTGGGAAACCTGCAAATATGTATGGAAAGTCTCGTTCTGAAATTTATAAAAATACAGAGCTTTATAATTTAATGATGGCACTTGGAATTGAAAATGACACTGAAGGTTTGCGATATTCAAAAATAATTATTGCGACCGATGCCGATAATGACGGTTATCATATTCGTAATTTAATGTTGACTTTCTTTTTGCTTTATTTTGAAGAGCTTGTAACGAGTGGGCGAGTTTATATTTTGGAAACACCTCTTTTTAGAGTTCGTACAAAAAAAGAAACTTGCTATTGTTATTCGGAAAAGGAACGAGACGCTGAAGTAAAAAGATTGGGGGCGTCCTGCGAAATCACGAGGTTTAAAGGTTTGGGCGAAATTAATCCAAGTGAGTTTGGGCAGTTTATTGGAGAGGATATGCGTTTGATTCCTGTTAGTATTCAAACTTTAAAAAAAGTGCCAAAAATTTTAGAATTTTATATGGGAAGAAATACGCCCGAAAGACGAGAGTTTATTATGCAAAACTTGCTAGATGAAATTGATGCTTAAGTTTTAAAAGTAGGATGACGGATATTTGAGCATTTGAAAAACCAAGGGTAGCAAGTTTTGAGCTTACCCTAACGCTTAATGCGTTCGATTTGCATAGTGATAAGTTTTTCCGCCTCGCAATTTGGTTCTAACAAAAGTTCCCAGTAAAGGTATAGTTTTACCCCGACTATGTTTTCGTTTTTGTCTTTTACAGGGATTAAACTTATGTTTATGTTTTCGTTTGTGCTTATACTAATTCGGCTTCGGCTTTCAGCATCATTTATTTGAAGCCAAGTAAGATTTGAAACTTCTATTTTTTCAATTCCCTGTTCTATTTTTTTATTTTGAGCATAGATTACTACTGAGGGAATTCTATTGCCGACCTTACCGATTGCTATGTCTAAACTCGAAACAAAAAACCTCGAAAGAGTTTCGTCTGCCTTATTTTTTAAAATATACTGCACAGAGACCATATCGCCATTAAAAGCAAAATTCTTTTTTACGCTCGCAAAAATATTTTGAACATTATATTCTGCTTTTAAGTTTAGAGTTTTTTTCAATGCAGTATATTTTACAACTTGATATTGTGTGTTTGACAGGGAGTTTTTTGGTTCTTTTTCAAAAAGATTTTTTATTTCGTCTTTGTCTGCAAAATAGTCAGAAAACATTGTTGGGTTTTCAAAGGGCATAAGACAAAAGTTTTTGTTTGCTGTTAAAAAATCGTATTCCACAATCTTTCCACCGATTGTATCAACATATGTGTTTAAGTTTTTGGTTTGTGAAACATATTCGTCAAAACCATCCAAGTTAAAATCATAAGGAACTAAAGATTCAACAAATTTTGAATCTCTAGCTGTTTTTTCTGCGAGAATAAGGGTTTTGTAGAATTCAAAAAATAAGCTGCGATTTTCAGCGGGAGAAAAATAAGCTTTTATAAAAAACACCGCATTTTGAGCTTTCCACAAATATTTTCGGGCAAGGTCTCTACGCCTTATATCACCTCTGACTTGGTTTGCCATAACCGATACATAAATTATCTTTTTGTACATTGTGTACGCAAATTCATTTTGGAATATCAGTTTTTTTACAGAAGCATTTTCTGCACCACTTTCAGTTATAATATTAGGCTCGATAAATGCCGACGGGTAAATTTTTTGTGTCTTTAGACAACTTTCAACAGTTGTAAGTTTAAGATTTGAATACTGAGAAGTGCATTCTATAAACTCCTCTACCCAAGTTTTAGTTTCGTTGTTTTCTTTGGAAAGGATTTTTGTAAATTCTGTGTGAGGTATAAAAATAACAATAATGTTAAACTTATTATTGAGTTTTGCTTTGTTTAATATTGTATCGCAAAATTCTTTTGGGCTTTCTGAAATTGTGTTTTTTTCGATAAAAGGCACAGCTGTTATAACCTTTCCCGCATCTTCTAAGTTTACCGGCAAATAGGGATAAAGTCCGTGCCTTGAAAAAAGCTCATTATTTAGCAAACAATAGTCAACACCAGATTTTTTCAAAGCAGGAATTATCACTGGGTTCCACGCCGAAAAAGGCAAAATAACAGATTTAGAGCGAGGGTAAAAAATTTTCCTTTGTGCGGATACGTGCATTTCCACCTGCCCCGTAATATCAATTGTACTTAAAAGTGGGAAAAGGGGAGAATAGTAGGCACCTCCGAGCATTGCAATTTGCTTTTTTTCTAAGAGTTCTTTTATAATATCGTAAAAAGCTTGGTCTTTTTTTTGGAGCATTTGTAAAAAACTACCAGTCAAATGAAGAGAAACAGGAAGTTTACTCCCATAAAGACTTGCAAAAAAGTTGCTATATGTTGTAATATTTGCCTTAGTTTCGTTTTCAATTGAAATATTTCCTAAAATTGTAGAAAAGCAAATCCTTATCTTTTTATTCAAAACTAACTCCAAAAAGCCTTTTATACGGCACTTTCCAAAACTAAAAATTTTGATAGAAAGGCTACCGAATATTATACATAAAATTTATAAAAATTGCTACAAGGTTTTAAATAAATTTTAGCATAAATTTTATAAAAACAAAAGTTTATTGAAATAATTTGTTCTATTATTTTTGTAAATATTTATCTTTTTTCTCAGAGCTTGAAAAAAAATTATATTTTTGTATAATGGGAAATCATGCTTTATCTTTTATCTGGAATTTTGCAAAAGTACTTCGGTCCTTTTCGTCTTTTAGGTTCACATGCTGTTTTGATAGGTATTGGGATTTTGCTTGGCTTTTTTGTTACTCTTTTTTTTATGCCCAAGTTTTATGTTTTTTTACCTAGGGATAGAGGGCGGGAATTTACGGTAAACCCGGAAGCCGCTAAGGGAAAGCCAACAGGAGCTGGCGTAATTTTTATAAGCTTTTTTGTAATTTTAACATTTTTTTTAATAGTGCCAAATCCCTTTCAAATTAGTGTTTTAGCTTTAACACTTACTACTATGATAACAGGCTTTTTAGATGATAAATCTGATAAGCCATGGGGAGAATACTTCAAAGGTTTTTTAGACCTCGTGATATCAGTCGTTGCAAGTGTAGCTCTTTACTTTTTGTACTTTAAGCAAAATGTACAATTTTGGTTTCCATTTGTGAGTGGGCTTTTTGATATTCACCCACTGATATTTTTTCCTGTTTCGACTGTGCTAATTTGGTTTTCTATCAATACCACAAACTGTTCTGATGGCGTAGATGGACTTTCAGGAATGTTAGTTTTAATGGCTTTGATAGCTTTGGGAGGTATCTTTTATTTTGTTTTAGGACATATTGAAGTGGCAGAATATTTACTTGTTCCACACATAGCTGATGGTGCAAGATGGGCAGTAATTACTTTTGCTCTTGTCGGGGTTTTAATAGGTTATGTTTGGCACAACGCTCACCCGAGTTCAGTTTTAATGGGGGACGCAGGTTCTCGAGCTTTAGGTTTTTTTATTTCGATTTTAATTTTGGTTTCGAAAAATCCATTCATTATTTTAATGAGTTCGTCAATTATTTTAATCAATGGAGGAACAGGTTTATTAAAAGTTTTTCTTTTACGATTTTTTAAAATATCTTTTTTTAAAAATGTTCGATTTCCTTTGCATGACCAAATGCGTAAAAAAAATAATTGGTCGGTGGAGCAGGTTTTAATTAGGTTTATAATTTTGCAGTTTATATGTACTCTTATTTTCTTTGCAATTATATTTAAGGTGAGATAAAATTTTGCAAAACTATAATAAATTAACGAGAGGGTAATTTTGAAAATACTTCATTGTCTTTCACAACTTCCAAATAAAACGGGAAGTGGAATTGCATTTACAAATATTTTTTTAGAAATGCAACGAAAGGGTTTTAATAATGCCGTTTTGTATGCAACGCAAAGTTTTAACGAAACAGATATTCCTAAAGTTTTGAAAAACGCAAAATCCTTTGTTGTCAATTTTTCGAGTAAGGAACTTCCCTTTCCAATTGCAGGAATGAGCGATGTGATGCCTTATGAAGCGACAGTATATTCTAAAATGTCTGAGGAAATGTTTGCAATGTGGATGCAAGCTTTTCGAAAAAAACTTTTAGAAGCAAAAGAAAAATTTAATCCCGATATAATTATTACCCATCATTTTTTTATATTGACAAGTTTAGTAAATGAAATTTTTAAAGGGAAAAAAATAATTGCAATCGGACATGGAACGGACATTCGGCAAATACAACAAAACTTTTGGATTAAAGAAAAATACATTTCACAATTGGAAAATATTTTTCACTTTTGTTTAGTTACGCCGAAAGACATTGAGCCTGTCAAAAATATTTTTGGTATAGATTGTAATACAAGTGAAAAAAAGATTTCTGTTATTGGTGGCGGTTATGACGAAAATATTTTTGCTTGTAAAAATAAAAAAAAGGATGCAAGCAAAATACGAATTATTTTTTCTGGAAAGATTTCAAAATCAAAGGGCGTTTTTGAATTTGCAAAAGCTTCCAAAAATATTTTGGAAAAATATCCTGAAGTAGAATTTACGATTGTTGGAAACTCAAGCGACAAAACAAAAAAAATTTTACAATCAAGTAGTGGAAACAGTGAGCGTTTAAAACTCCTTCCGCTATTTCCAAGCCAAAAGGAATTGGCAGAGGAATATCAACTTTGTCATATTTATGTTTTGCCTTCGTATTATGAAGCTTTGGGCTTGAGCGTAATCGAAGCTTTAGCTTGCGGTATGCGAGCCGTAACAACGGAAATTGAAGGGCTTAAAAATCTTTTAACTAGCGAGGCAGAAAATTTAGGTGCAATAGAATATGTCAGTTTGCCCACAATTCAAAATGTAGATGAACCTGTGGAAACTGAACTTCCTGCTTTTGTAAAACGCCTCGAAGAAAAAATAATTGTGCAAATAGAACGGGTAAAAGAAAATCCGCATCCCGACCAAAAAGTTTTAGATCTCGTTAAAAACTTTACTTGGAAAAATATTACACAAAAAATAATTGACTTGTTTTAAAAAAGCTATTGATTTTTTTTCTTGTTAAAAGTTTGTTTTTAAAAACTTAAGCCTGCAAAAATTTTAATATATCGTTATAAACAAGAAACTTGTCGTCCTCGTTTAGAATTTCGTGGCTCATATTTTTGTAAAGAATTGTTTTTACATTTTTACCAAAACTTTTGTACTTTTTTTCAGCTACTTTTACACCTTTTCCGAAATTGCCGACAAGGTCTTTTTCGCCCGAAACAAGCAAGATTTTTTTCGCAGAACAGTTTTTATAAGTGCTTGTTTTGTTTAAAGCTTTTACAATGTCTAAAAGAGTAATATAGCCTTCTTTTGTAAAGGGCTTTCCACAAAGCTCGTCAGCTCGGTATTTTATTTGGTTTTCTTTGTTCAGGGAAAGCCAGTCATCGGGATTTTCAAAACCGCTACTCATTCGCCCCATTAAGATTTTTTGAATACTTGGCAGTGGAACGCCTGACTTATAAAACCTCAAAAGACCTTGCACCATACTCGCTAAAAAACTCGGGCTTTGTCCTGTTCCCGAAGCAACTAACTTATCAGTCGGATACAAAGAGGTATAAATTCTTGCAATAAATGAACCCATACTATGTCCAAAAGAAATATACTCGCCATCAAAATCTACCGACTGACGGACGAGATGAACATCGTCAATAATATTATCAAAAGAAATCATATCACCGAGCGGATGTTTTGCACTCACACTCTTCCCGTGTCCAAGGTGGTCGTGAATTACAACGCTATAAGAATTTTCCAAAAGAAACCTCGCAAAATTCTCGTATCGCTCCTTGTGTTCTTGCATACCGTGCAAAATTTGCACCAAGCCTTTTGGGTTTTGATGCTCGTAATAATTTACATCCAGGCTTTCACTTGATGAGCTTTGAATCTTATAATTTTTCATTTTAAACCTGTTAAATTTTATCCTTTTTTTCAAACCTTGTCAAGCTTGGATAGGTTTATGGTAGAAAATTTGCTAAATTTTTTCGGGCGTTCCCCTCACTATCGTTCGGGTCGGCGTATTCAAAGTTGGTTTGCATTTTGAAAAATGCAAACCAACTTTGAATGTGCCTAACGCTTACCTTAAAAAAATGTCCGTATTTTTTTAAGGTAGACGAGTTTTTTGTTTACAAAAAACTCGCTAGATGCTTTATACTAGCTCGCCGTCCGTGGCGAGAAAAAAACATCTGTGTTTTTTGTTACCCGTCGAGTTTTGAATTTTTATTATATTTTTATGAAATTCAAAACTCGCTAAAGTAAAACACTAGCCCGACATCCGTGTCGGGAGTTTAGGTTTGAACAAGGAGCGTAGCTCTGGCTTGCTTAGGTGGGAATTTTTGTACACAAAAATTCCCGCCCTCGTTGCCACTTCAGCGTTGTAACTCATCGCTAAGTTACAGACTGCTCGTTATCCGAGACGAGCAGAGTAGCGTTTTTCGCAAAAAAGCCCAAGTCTTATAATTGCTAAAAATAAGTGTTTTTAGAGTAGCTCTTCATTACCCATTTCCTCTTGACTTTTATTTGAATTTATGGTATTTTAAGCGTTGAAAGTAGGAGATATAAATTGAAAGACAATTTATTAAATGATGAAGACTTTACGTCTTTTATAGAAAGAACATTAAATAAAATGAAAACCGAAGGGGATGTAGAGCAGTTAAATGCCGACCGAAAACTTTTTAGAAAGTCGGTTTCCTTTGGAATGAGGTCATATTTTGCAAGTTATTTAGTTCGTCGACTTGTTTCAAATACCCGAAATAAAAGAAATTCTCAAAGTAGGAGAAGGTCTGTACCTAAAATTTCTTTTTCTCCTGATGTTTCAACTACTTTGTTTTTTAATATTGGAAGGTCGCGAAAGATGTTTTATCGTGATATCATTTACCTTATTATGAATAATGCGGATGTTAAACGGGAGAGCATTGGTGAAATAAAGATACATAATAACTATTCCTTTGTTCAAGTTGAAAACGAAGCTGTTAAAAGCATAATGGAAAATTTGAATGATATGAGTTATAGAGGGAAAAAGCTAGTTGTAAACAAGGCAAATGAAAAGCCAGAGCGTAATTATAATGGAGTTTCTGAAAATAGTGATGAATAATAGGCTGATTCATTTTTGCGTTTTTCGTATTTGTTGTAAAATGATATCGCTAAAATTTATTATGTGGAATTTTTATAAAATTTTGTAATTTATAAATCTTCCAACCTTCTATTTTCTCCCTTGACGAAATAAAATAAATAGTATACCATTATAATAACATAATATAAATTGGAGGTTTATTATGAAGTTAGATGCGTTAAAAGATGCGATCCAGCGTGGTCAGCTTAATGTTCCGAAATATAAGAATTTAGTATTATGGTCCGGTATCGATATAAGTTTTTTAAAATTAGAAAATGGTGTAGGTTTTTTAGAAAAGACTGGTAATATAATTTTCAAGAAAGACAAAAGAAAATGTCCTGTGAGTTGTGCAAAGGGCTGTCCGGTTTCTAGCAAACTGTAAATTATCTTGCATCAAAGGTTGCTCTCAAGGTGGTAGTTGTCTGTAAGACAATATAACGAAATAAAACAAGTTGGCTTTTTATGTTATCATTTTCCAAGGATGTAGCTTTAATTTATAATCCTGAGTTGAGGTTTAGAAAAGAAGAACATAGGTGCATTGTATACACGGTTGACGATTTTTTTTATTCTCCAGACAAGGTTAGCGTTTTACTTCCTCAGGAAGTGATTATGCTCTTGCTTTTTGATGGAGAACACAGTTTTAGCGAAGTTGCAAAAAATATGGCTTATGTTTTTGATATTAAAAACGCCAGCCAAGAGCAAGTGGAAACTATGCTTCAAAATTCGCTTAAAAACATTGAAGAACGCACCAGTATTCAGCCCCTTGTGCAACCCATTTCACAAATTTCAAAAAAGCTAGTAAATGAAACTATAAACCGTTATCCCGACCCTTCGTACTTTGTTATTCCGAAAGACAAAATTATTTTTAACCCGACAGATTTACGACTTTCCGCACCTCTTTCAGTAAACTATAATGTGATGACTTCTTGTGGTTTTAAATGTAAATATTGCTATCACCCACTCGTTCCGGTAAATGACCTTATTCCTCTTGAAAGATTAAAAGTTATTTTTAAAGAACTAAAAACAAGTGGTTGTGAAAGTTTTATGCTCACAGGTGGCGACCCGATGCTCCGCCCCGACATTGACGAAGTTATGGAAGCCTTACATAAAGAGGGACTTTATTACGCCCTTTCGACAAAGTCAATAATTTCAGACGAGCGAATAAAACATTTGCACGAAAAGGCAGGTTTGCACGGCTTTCAAATAAGCCTTGATTCTGTTGATGGAAAAATTACTCAAGAAATTTTAGGCATAAAAGACCCCGACTATATAAAAAAAGTATTACATATGATTAAAACCCTGCAAAAATACGAAATCGAGGTACGCGTAAAAGCTGTTCTCACAGCTTACAATGTCAAAGGTTTAGATAAATACTTAAATACTATTGCCGAACTAGGTGTTAAACGTATGCAAATTGTACAGTACGGACGAAGTGGCACACGCCATACAGAAGATCTTTTCCCAACCGAAGAACAAATGAAAACCGCAAGCGACATCGTTCAAAACTTTAAAGAAACACACAAAGAAGTGGAGCTGACTGCTGGAGGTTTTACTACATCTTATGATGAACCCGTGAGCTTTGAAAATATTACGATGGAAAATGTTTTTTCCAAACGAGCAATTTGCAACGCGGGGCGATTTTTGATGACGCTTTTACCAAACGGTGAAGTTTTTATTTGCGAACAACTTCCATACGACAAGCGTTATGTTCTGGGCGACTTACGAACTCAAAGCGTTTCAGACTGCTGGAATGGCGAACTTATGCGAAAATGGCTATCCCCTCCCAAACGCTCAATTTTCTCGGAAAACTCACCCTGTAAAAACTGCCCCGATGAATTTTTTAATGAATGCCACAAAACCTACAGTCGTTGTCTCCGATTTATTTACGAACACACTGGCGACACAATTAACGCTGACATAAAATGTCCATTTTACACATTTGAAAAAAGGAGGATAACATAAAAGGATAATATATATGGAAGATAATAAAATATAGTTTTTGGGGCGAGTTTCTGCACTTGAAAAGCTGGGTGCAGAAAACGGGCTATTCGCTACTATCCCTCTCGCGTGTGCTGATGCTTTTATCTATTGCGAACTTATATTCGCTCTAGATTTTATTACAAAAATAAATTTAACAAATTTAAAACTTACAAGGAGTAAAATATGAAGAAACTTTTTAATATTATTTGTGGAATTAGCCTTATGTTTGTTTTTTTTGCTTGCACAGAAAATTCTGAAGTAAAAATTACCGAAAGGTCTTTTTTGACAGAGGAAAGTGTAAAAAGTTTTATCGAAAATAATGAAAATATTTTGGACGAAATCCAAACGGCTCAAAATACTGACAGTTCTGTAATGCTCGATGCAAATGTTCGTTATGCTCGTACTGTTGATGATCTTTTTACTGTCTTAAGAAAAAATCCTCAGCCTGCTACAATTCAAAAAATGTTTCGTAAAAACGGCTTAGATGAACAAACTGGACATTTACAAATTGCAACTATGAAATATGGAATAATTGCTTGCATAATCGAAGAAACCCTTGCAGAAATCGATGGTGAAAAAAGAACACCAATCCAAATTGAAAGTGATGAAAAAGCAAAGCAATGGCTCAACGAAATCAAAAATCACATTTCAGCCTCTGATTACGATTTGGTAAAAAAATACAAAACTGAACTCTACGAAATTTTTAACTCGCTTTAGTTTTGATTAGGCGAGTACGGCATCGTAACGGTTTAAAGCAAAAACTTGTGATTTTTACAAAAAGAATGTTTAAAAATGAACAAAAAGCTTTTTAAGTTCAGTGCCAGCATAATGAAGCCATTTTTTTGGGCTTTATTTATGCTTATGTTTTTTTCGCTTTTTGTAAATTATGTAAATACATTTGAGCCTTATTTTACAGGTAAAATAATTGACTGTTTAAATGCAAAAAACAAAAACTCATTCTTTTATTATTTGCGTCTTGTAATTATTTTTCAAGTTGCCAATTTAGGCTTTTCAATTTTAAGTACAATATGCCAATATTTTTTACAACGCAAAATCACAATATACACTGAAAGTAGGCTTTATATAAATTTACTCTACACTTCGTCGATTGGTAATAAAAAAGATTCAGGAAATATTTTGAATTTATTTTTATCCGATCTTGCCACAATGACTGAAATTTATACTTCACAAATACCATCGATTTTAGTTTCCCTTGTTATTGCGATAGTGATAGGATTTAGACTTTTTAAAATTGATATTTTACTTTTTTGTTTAACCATAATAGTTTCCATTATCCCAATTTTACTTGCAAAATATTTTGGTAAAAAACAAGCTATCATAAACGCCGAGCAAAAAAAGTGCCAAGATAAATATACAACCTATGTAAACGAAACAATTGAAGGACTGCATGAAATTCATAATTATTCGGCACAAAAATTTTTTCGTTTAAAATTTAAAACTATTTTGGATTTTATTTTTATACATATAAAGCGTTCCACAATCGTGGGTGTACAATCTAATTCAGCAAACTATATTTCCAATGCAACTATTAACATTGCACTTTTTGTTATTGTCGGAATGACCGTATTAAACGGGAAAAACACAGTCGGAACAATCACAGCAGCTTTGATGTATTCGCAAAAATTTCGTGGAATTATTTCATCTGTATCGCAAACCTTTAAAAATATTTTGGTTTCTTTTGTTTCTGTTGAACGCATTAAAACAATTTTTGATTCCCGAATAAATAATAACTTTATTCAATATAAAACCGACATTGGACAAAATAAAAGCATAAAAATAAAAAATTTAAATTTTGCTTACAAGGACAAAAAATCCATATTAAAAAAATTAAATGCTGAATTTCAATTTCCCGGACTTTATTTAATTAAAGGCGAAAACGGTTCAGGTAAAACAACTTTTTTAAATATACTTTCAAAAAATATAGTGCCTGACAAAAAAATGTTTTCTGGTGAAATTGTTTTTTATAATTTTAGCCCCTGTCTTTCGTATGTTAGCCAAAACCCATTTGTTTTTTCTGCAAGCATAAAAGAAAATTTAACTTTTGGAAAAAACTTTGCCGAAGTAAAAATCCAAAGCACCTTGGAAAAAACAAAACTAAAACCTATTCTAGAAAATCTACCCGATGGATTAGAAACAAAACTTGGTGCAAATGCAGAAGTTCTTTCACAGGGGCAAATACAAAGGCTCGCTCTTGCCCGTGCCATTCTTCAAAATAGTGAAGTGCTTTTATTTGACGAAGTTGAAAGTGCAATTGACAGAGAAACCAACCTTGCCCTGCTTGAACTTTTGTCCGAGCTAAAAACTCAAAAGCTCATTTTAATGATTACCCATCGTACCAACTATGACAAAATTGCTGACGGAATTTTTAAGCTGTAATTTGTCAGTTGTGAAGTAAAGGGTTTAATCTTCTGCCCACTTGCCTCAAAGTAGTTGACGCTTTTTGCATTTCGGTGTAAAATACTTTAGGTAAAATTCATTATGTGTAAAATCAAAAAAAGAATTTTGTTATATTGTATTTTTATATTATTTTTACTTACTTCTTGTTCCAGTTTGAATGATGCGGTGGTGGTAAAAAATGGAAATATTAACGATTATAAATATGTAATAATTAACCCAACCGAAACAGTAAAAACAACATATGGAGCAGGTACTACCGGTACATACTCCGGTTTTTATTATTCTGCTACAGAAACAAAAACGGTTAATCCAAAAGATGTAATTGCAGGATATTTGATAAAAAAAGGTTTTATTATTTTATCTGATGTTGACGAAAAACTTAAAAATCAAACAATGATAATTACATATGGAGAAAGCAATCGTCATTCACATGGTTTAGGTTATGCCATTGAAGTAACGCTCCAGTTTATTTCAAGTGATACAAAAGAGTTAATTTGTACAAGCACAGCTGACGGTTACGGAGAGACGGAAGCAGATAATATAAGAATAGCACTTACACGTGCTTTAGATGCTTTATTTGAACAAAACTGAAATTACAAATAAGGTGCATACGGGTAGTTTTTCAATATGTTCTCGCCATGGACGGCGAGCTAGAATGTTACACACAATTTATATTAGTATATCTAGCAAAATATGTGGTTCTAACATATTCAAAGTCTATCATTTGCAAAACAACTCTTGGACAGACCAAAAGTTTAAATCGATAATGTCAGCAAAATGTAAATAAAAGCTTACAATTATAAATTTTAGGCTTTCAAATACCTTGACAAACCCAAAAAAACTAATTACAATTTAAACATTCGCAGGAGGAAAAATGCGTAATCTTGAAAGAAAATTTATATTTATCCATATAATTTTATGGATGGCTTTATTATTTAGTTATGGAATACTTGCGAATTTAGTTAGATATTTTTTTATAGGATTTAGATTTGATTTAAACAAAGTATGGTTTTTAGCAGAAGGTGTAACTTCGGATTAAGTTTGGCAAAATGTTGGATATAGTTTGGCAAAAAACGGGGGTTTTTGTGTGTTTTTTGCTGTTTTAGCGTGTTTTAGTGTGTTTTTTCAAGGGTTTTGTTGGTTTTTGCTAGCATGTTTTTGTGC
>JARGFC010000052.1:0-37875 GCA_038397925.1 Treponemataceae bacterium | reverse complement strand
TCATACCTAAAGGTTCAAGCATTGATAATGTTAGCGAAGAGCAAATCCAAGAGATAGAAAACTGGATGAATAACTACCCAAGAAAGCTACACAAATACCTAACCGCACTGGAGGTTTATGAAAATATTGCCCAATTTTTATAAAAATTGGGGCAATACCTCTTGCAATTTATAGAAATTGCAAAAACTTGCAAAAAGCACTTGACAAAGAATTGTTTTTTTGATATACTGCTTAGACTTGTATATATGCAGGCTTTTTGTTTTTATAGGCTCGCTCCTGTAGCTCAGTCGGCAGAGCGCAACCTTGGTAAGGTTGAGGTCGGCAGTTCGATTCTGCTCGGGAGCTTTTGAAAAACAGCGGAGGAAATTATGGCTAAGGCAAAAACATCAAATGAACTTATTTCGTTGCAGTGTGATAAATGCAAAAGACGAAATTATACTACTTCAAAGAATAGAAAGAATATTCAGGGGAAGCTTGAGTTTAAGAAGTACTGCCCCTTTGATCGTAAGCATACCGTACATAAAGAAGCAAAGATTAAATAAGTTTTGGTTTTAAATCATAGGCCAATAGCTCTAATGGCAGAGCGTCGGTCTCCAAAACCGAATGTTGAAGGTTCGAGTCCTTCTTGGCCTGTACACGAAAATCTTTTGCTTGAGGAAATTATGAAAATAGTTAATTTTTTTAAAGAATCTTATGCAGAGTTAAGAAAAGTTGTTTGGCCCTCATGGGCAGAAGTTTTGTCTTCATTAAAACTTGTTTTACTCTCTACATTTTTTGTTGCTATCTTTTTAGGCTTGCTTGATGCTTTGTTTGTTGCTTGTATTGACTGGATATTTTAGAGTTAAATATGGCAAAAGAGTGGTATATACTGCACACTTATGCAGGCTATGAGAGAAAAATAGAGCAAGCTATACGAATTTTGCTTGAACGAGGAAACTTATCGTCTGATATTATTACAGATATTAGTGTGCCAGAAGAGACTATAACAACAACGACTAAAACGGGAAAGAAAAAAGAAACTAAAAAAGTTTTTTTGCCCGGGTATTTGCTTGTGGAAATGGATTTACCTGAGCTTGGTTGGCGTGAAATTTGTACAAAGCTGAGACGCATTAACGGTGTGAGTGGTTTTTTAGGCTCTACTGGTACGAACTCAAAACCTATTCCGCTTTCTGCTGATGAGGCGAAGGGGATATTGCAAAAAACGGGTGAAATTAAGTCGGATAAGAGCTTTTCTTTTTCGCACGCTTATTCAGTTGGGGATAAGGTTAAGATTATTGATGGTCCCTTTGATACTTTTTCAGGAACCGTAGGTGAACTTATGGCTGAAAAAAACAAGCTTAAAGTTATGGTTACGATTTTTGGACGGATTACATCCGTTGAAGTTGATGTTTCGCAAGTAGAGTTGATTTAAGCTTTTTTGCGAAATATCTTAAAATTGGTTTTAAGGTTGATTATTGAATTAAATTATGGGAGGAAGAAATTCCGTTTGTACCAGGAGGAGAAATAGATGGCTAAAAAAAAGGTTGTGACACAGATTAAACTTCAGTGTCCTGCAGCAAAAGCTACGCCTGCACCACCAATTGGTCCTGCTCTAGGTCCGCATGGTGTTAGTGCTCCGCAGTTTGTGCAGCAGTTTAACGACCGTACAAAATCAATGGAGCCAGGCTTAATTATTCCGGTAATTATTACCGTGTATGCTGACAGGAGTTTTACATTTGAGTTAAAAACTCCTCCTGCATCAGTTTTAATTAAAAGAGCCTGCAAACTTGAAAAGGGTTCCCCCAATTCCTTGATAAAAAAAGTTGGAAAACTTTCAAAAAAGGATTTAGAGGAAATTGCAAAGCAAAAGCTCCCCGATCTTAATGCGAACGACGTTGATGCGGCAAAAAAAATTGTTGCGGGGACAGCTAGAAGTATGGGTGTGGAGGTCGAACGATAATGGCACGCGGTAAAAAATATTTAGAAGCCCTGTCAAAGGTTTCGCCGACCGAAACTTATCCGATTGCAGAGGCTGTCGACTTGGTTAAATCTATAAAGTTCGCTAAGTTTGATGAAACTGTGGAGTTGCATGTCCGTGTTACACTTAGTAAGGGACAGACGCTACGAGACACTGTTGTTTTGCCTCACCAATTCCGAGGTGAAAAGAAAATTTTGGTTTTTTGTACTGAGGACAAAATTCAAGAAGCTTTGGACGCAGGTGCTACTTATGCAGGTGCTACCGAATATATTGATAAGGTAAAAGATGGCTGGTTGGATTTTGATATTGCAGTTGCTACTCCAGATGTGATGCGTGATGTGGGTAGGCTAGGTCCTGTTTTAGGTAGGCGTGGCTTAATGCCGAATCCAAAAGCGGGAACTGTTGCGACTGACATTACTGAAACACTGAATGCTTTAAAGAAGGGCCGCACAGAGTTTAGAGCTGATAAAACAGGTGTTGTTCATTTGGCTATAGGTAAGGTTTCGATGGACACAGGCAAGATTGTTGAAAATATTCAAGCCGTTCTTGACGGAGTGCGTCGAAAAAAACCAGCAGATGCAAAGGCTGACTTTGTTAAATCTGCTTCAATTAGCTCAACTATGGGTCCTGGTGTTTGGATAGACTATGGAATTGGAATAGGAGAATAAAATGGCATTAAGAACAAAAAATCCTAAAAAAAATAAAGAAAAGGCAATCGAAGTTTTAACTGAGGAAATTAAAAATGCATCTTCGTTAATTCTTACAAATTATCGAGGGATGACAGTTCAGCAAATGACTGATTTGCGAAAAAAACTTCGAGAATGTGATACACGGTTTAAGATTGTGCGAAATAATTTTGTGAGAATTGCTCTTGAAAACTTGAAAATTGAAGGGCTAACCGAATACTTGGTAGGTCCTGTCGCACTTGCCTTTGTTTCTGGTGAAGCAAACGAGGCTGCAAAAGCAATTTTTGACACGATTGAAACAGTGCCTGCTTTATCGGTAAAATGTGCTTTAGTAGATGGCGAGTTTTATGATGCTGAAAAAATTGAAGCGTATTCAAAACTGCCGGGAAAAAAAGAACTTATTTCTATGTTTATGTCTGCGGTCAACGATACAACAGCAAAGTTTGTTAGAACTTTACAAGCTATTGTTGATAAAAACGAGCAGAAAGAGGCATAGGTGGTGTTTTCTAAAAGCCGTGGTTTTTAGAAACTAATCTTTAATTACAAGTGGGTTTTTCCCCTTGTATAAAAAATAAATTTAAGCGGTTCAGGCTTCTAAAAAATTTGCCCCTGTCCCGTGATTTTAAGGAGAAGATAATGGCAACATTGACAAATGAAGAAATTATTGAAGCTATCGAGGGAAAAACAATCCTTGAGCTGTCGGAGCTTATTAAAGCTATGGAAGAAAAATTCGGTGTAACGGCTGCCGCACCGGTAGCAGTTATGGCAGGTGGTGCAGCTCCTGCTGCCGAAGAAAAAACTGAGTTTACTGTAACTCTAAAAGGTCTTACTGCCCCAAACAAAAAGATTTCTGTTATTAAAGAAGTTCGAAACCTTGTACCGGGCTTAGGTCTTAAAGATGCAAAAGACTTGGTTGAAAGTGCACCTAAAGTTATTAAAGAGGATGTATCAAAAGAGGAAGCAGAGAAAATCAAAGAAGCTCTTGTTGCAGCTGGGGCTGAAGTTGAAGTTGCTTAAACTTGATAGTACAAATTATTATTTTTAATTATTAAGACTTCCTAGTTTCTTGAAAAACAGAATTACTAGGGAGTCTTTTTGTGGTTGGAAAGCATTTTATATGCTTTTTAGCTTAAAATTATTGGCTTGCAAGCTCTTTTTAAGTAAGAGGCTTTTAAAAAGTTGCATTTAACTTGTTAACTTTGTGGGGTGGTTATATGTTAGCAAACGAAAAAGAAATCAAACGAAAGTATCTAGGTAAGAGTATTAGGAGCTTTTTAGAGCTTCCTAATTTAATTGATACCCAGCTTAATTCATATAAGATGTTTTTATCTGGCATCGAAAATGACAAAAGCGATAGTAACGAGGAAATCGGTTTAAAAGATGTTTTTGAGTCGGCTTTTCCAATAGAAAGTCCAAACGGAGATATGCGTCTTGAGTTTAGAAGTTATTCTTTGGACTATGGGGCTATAAAGTTTTCTGAGATGGAATGCAAGAAAAAAGGGCTTTCTTATGCAGTGCCAATAAAAGCTGAAATTGATTTAGTTTTTACAGAAACCCATGAAATTAGACGCAAGGAAATATATCTTGGGGATATTCCTCTTATGACAGAGCGTGGGACTTTTATTGTAAATGGTGCTGAGCGAGTAGTTGTAGCTCAAATCCATCGTTCTCCGGGTGTAATTTTTTCCTTTGACAAGGGTGTTTATTCAAGTAGGATTATTCCATATCGTGGTACTTGGATGGAATTTGAAATTGACCAAAAGAATGATTTGATTTTTGTAAAACTTGATAGAAAGAAAAAAATTTTGGCTACAATGTTTTTGCGTGCAATTAGTTTTGCCATAGAGGACGAAAATAGTACGGACGAAGACAGTGAGCTAAGGGAAAGGGTTTTTGATTCACGCGAAAAAATTATAGAAGCTTTTTATAAAACTAAAAATATTAGCCTTAATAAAAATAAGCCCGCTTATGATGAAATTGCAGGTAGTATTTTGGCTAAGGATGTTTTTGTAAAAGATGAGTCAGGTGAAAAGAAAAAGCTTTATCAGGCTGGTTCAAAAATACATCTTCACAATATTGATGAAATGATTCAGTTTGGTGTTAAAAAGTTTTCAGTTATTGACTTTGAAGCTGAGGGATCGTTAAACTCACAAATTATTATTAATTGTTTTGCACGGGAGGAAATGAAACATACTCCCGATCCTTTAGAAAACGATGAACCGACTTTTGAAGATGCAATTTCATTGGTGTATCAGTCATTGCAACCGGGAAATCCTATGACAATTGAAGACGCTGCAAAGGATTTGGAGTCGCTTTATTTTTCAACACGCCGCTATGATTTAGGTAGGGTAGGGCGATACAAAATCAATAAAAAGTTTGACTACAACGAGGATGTTTCTACCTCTACTTTGGTTCCTGCTGATATTACATCAACGATGAAATATTTGATTGAAGTGTATAATGGCGATAAATCAGTTGATGATATTGACCACCTGGGAAATAGACGGATTCGTGGAGTTGGGGAGTTTTTAACAACAACTCTAAAAACCGCCTTTTCACGAATGGCTCGCATAGCTTCAGATCGTATGGCTCAAAAAGAAATGGACACCTTAAAGCCTCAGGATCTTATTTCTATAAGACCAATAGTGGCAGCTTTGAAGGAGTTTTTTGGTTCAAGTCAGCTTTCGCAGTTTATGGATCAGGTAAATCCTCTTGCGGAGCTTACTCATAAACGAAGACTTAGTGCCTTAGGTCCCGGTGGCCTTTCGCGGGAGCGAGCGGGTTTTGAAGTTCGAGATGTTCATTATACGCATTATGGGCGTATGTGCCCGGTGGAAACCCCCGAAGGACAGAATATTGGTTTGATTGTTTCGTTGGCGAATTATGCGCGTGTAAATGATTATGGTTTTTTGGAAGCTCCTTATGTTAAAGTTGAAAATGGAAAAGTTACAAATAAGGTAGAATATTTGACTGCCTTAGACGAGGACAAATATTATATTGCTCAAAACTCCGCTGCTCTTCAAGAGGACGGCAAGTTTACAACTGATTTAGTTTCGTGTCGACGACAGGGGGATTATACTTCGCGAAGTCCAAAAGATATTCAGTATATGGATGTTTCGCCAAAGCAAATTGTTTCTGTATCTGCGTCTTTAATTCCTTTTTTAGAGCATGATGATGCTAACCGAACTTTAATGGGTTCAAATATGCAACGACAAGGTGTGCCTCTACTTTTTCCCGAGCCACCAAGAGTTGGAACGGGTATGGAGTGGAAATGTGCTCATGATTCAGGAGTTATAGTAAAAGCAAAACATGCAGGAACTGTTACTTATGTTTCATCGGAAAAGGTTGTCGTTGAACGAAAACAAAAAAGCAAGGACAATAACGAAGATACTTATCTTTTGCAAAAGTATCAGCGAACAAATCAGGATACTTGTTATCATCAAAAACCTGTTGTTGCAGTTGGTGATAAAATAAATGAAGGCGACGCTATTGCCGATGGACCTGCAACATATAAGGGTGAGCTCGCTTTGGGAAGAAATATTTTAGTTGGCTTTGTGCCTTGGTACGGTTATAATTTTGAGGATGCTATTTTAATTTCTCAGCGTGTTGTAAAAGAGGATATGTTTACTTCAATACATATTAAAGAATTTATGATTGAGGTGCGTGAAACAAAGCTTGGGCTTGAAAAGCTAACAGCGGATATTCCAAACAAGTCCGAAAAAAGTTTAGATCAACTTGACGCTGAGGGAATTATTCGCACGGGTGCAAAGGTAAAGTCGGGGGATATTTTAGTTGGTAAAATTACGCCAAAAAGTGAAACCGATACAACTCCCGAGTATAAATTGTTGCATTCTATTTTTGGTGAAAAGTCTAAAGATGTTCGAGATTCTTCGTTGAGAGTACCACATGGAATCGAGGGAACGGTTATTGATATTCAGCGATTAAAACGCTCTGCAGGCAATGACTTAAATCCCGGAGTTGATGAAGTGGTTAAAGTTTTAATTGCTACAAAACGCAAACTTCGCGAGGGAGATAAAATGGCAGGACGACACGGAAACAAGGGTGTTGTTGCAAAGATTCTCCCTGAAGAGGATATGCCTTATTTAGAGGATGGAACTTCGTTAGATATTTGTTTGAATCCTTTGGGTATTCCTTCTCGAATGAATGTTGGGCAGATTTTAGAGTCGGAACTTGGACTTGCGGGTATAAAACTTGATGAATGGTATGAACTACCGGTTTTTCAGTCGCCTACAACCGAGCAGATTCAGGAAAAACTAAAAGAAGCTGGTTTGCCTACTAACTCTGAGCAGTGGGTTCGAGATGGCTTAACAGGTGAAAGATTTAAAAACCCGATTTTTGTTGGTGTTACTTATTTTATGAAACTACATCACTTAGTTGACGATAAAATGCACGCCCGTTCTACTGGTCCATACTCGCTTGTTACGCAACAACCACTCGGGGGTAAAGCACAATTCGGTGGACAGCGTTTAGGTGAAATGGAAGTTTGGGCTTTGGAGGCTTACGGAGCAGCGAACACCTTACAAGAGTTTTTAACGATAAAAAGTGATGATATGCAAGGACGCTCAAAGATTTACGAAGCTATTGTAAAGGGAGAGGCGTCCACTTCCGCGGGAATTCCCGAATCTTTTAATGTTTTAGTGCAGGAATTGCGGGGCTTAGCTTTGGATTTTAAAGTTTATGATTCAAGTGGACAACCTCTTGGCTTGACAGAACGAGATGACGAAATTATTGAAAAAGAAAAAAAAGGCGAGTTGTTGGGCTAGATTTGGATTTGGAGACGGGCTTAAGGCTCGGTATGCCATATATTTTTAACAGGATAAAACCTTGACAAATTGGAGAAAAAAATGCGAGAAATGAAAGACTTTGGAAGTTTGCAAATTAAGCTTGCTTCACCTGAAACTATAAGAGCTTGGTCATATGGGGAAGTTACACGAGCTGAGACGATTAACTATAGAACATTACGCCCTGAAAGAGATGGACTTTTTTGTGAGCGTATTTTTGGGACAACAAAAGAGTGGGAATGTTACTGCGGTAAGTTTAAGTCTATTCGATACAAGGGAGTTGTTTGTGATCGCTGTGGTGTAGAAGTAACCCATTTTAGAGTTCGTCGCGAGCGGATGGGGCATATTGAGCTTGCGGCTCCAATGTCGCATATTTGGTATTATCGCTCGGTGCCAAGTAGAATGGGTTTGCTTTTGGATATACCTGTAAACTCTTTGCGTTCGGTTTTGTATTATGAAAGATATATTGTTGTCGAGCCGGGAGACACGGACTTAAAAGTTAAACAGCTTTTAACAGAAGAAGAATATGCTGAAGCTAGGAGTCGTTATGGCGAAGCGGCTTTTGTTGCGGAAATGGGTGCCGAAGCTATCCAAAAGCTTTTGAGAAATCTAGATTTAGATGCAATGATTGCTGAACTCCGAGCCGAAATGGTAGAAAAGGGCAAAAAAAATGATAAGCGTTTTTTAAGACGCATTGGAATAATTGAAAATTTTTTGGAGTCGGGAAATAAACCCGAATGGATGATACTTTCGGTTATTCCTGTAATTCCACCTGATTTACGCCCTATGGTTCAATTGGATGGTGGGCGTTTTGCAACTAGCGACCTGAATGATTTGTACAGACGCGTTATTCATCGAAATGGACGCTTAAAAAAGCTTTTGGAAATGAGAGTTCCTGATATTATTATCCGAAACGAAAAGCGAATGTTGCAAGAAGCTGTCGATGCTCTTTTTGATAACTCAAAACGAACACGAACAAGTAGAGGTTCGGCAAATCGTCCGCTTAAATCTATTTCTGATATGCTTAAAGGAAAGCAGGGGCGTTTTAGACAAAACCTTTTAGGAAAACGAGTTGACTATTCAGGACGTTCGGTTATTGTTGTAGGTCCTGAGTTAAAACTTTGGCAGTGTGGCTTGCCTACCAAGATGGCACTGGAACTTTTTAAGCCATTTATTATGCGAAAGCTAGTTCAAAAGGAAGTTGTTGCTAATATTAAAAAGGCAAAAATTCTTGTTGAACAGGAAGCACCCGAAGTGTTTGCTCTTTTGGATGGGGTTGTAAGTGAGCATCCTGTTTTGTTAAACCGTGCACCGACCTTGCATCGTCTGGGGATTCAAGCTTTTGAGCCTGTACTTGTTGAGGGCAAGGCGATAAAGCTCCACCCGCTTGTATGTAAGGCTTTTAACGCTGACTTTGATGGCGACCAAATGCCTGTACACGTACCTTTAACAAATGCTGCAAAAATGGAATGCTGGAACTTAATGCTTTCTGCCCGAAACCTGCTTGACCCAGCCAATGGCAAAACTATTGTGTATCCTACAAAGGATATGGTTTTAGGTTTGTATGCATTAACAAAACCTAAATCTTTAGCAGAAGGCGAAGTTGTAAAAAAGTATACAAGTGTAAATGAAGTGCTTTTAGCACTTGACAGAGGAAACTTGTCTTGGCAACAGCAAATTGACTTTAAGCTAAACGGAGAATATCTTCGAACAACAACGGGACGAGTTGCCTTTAATGATATGATTCCTGAAAAAATTGAGTTTGTAAATGAAATTTTGGATGACAAATCTATTCGAAGGCTTGTTGAAAAATGCTTTAAAAAGCATGGACCTTGGCTTACAGTTCAATTATTGGATGTTTTAAAGGAAGCTGGTTTTAAATATGCTACTTTCTTTGGTTGTACAATAAGTATGGATGATATTATTATTCCACAGGCAAAGGCAACTCTTTTGGAAGATGCGAACAAAGAAATTTTGTCAATTTACAATCAGCATAGAAGTGGACATATTACACAGGATGAACGATATAACCGCGTTGTTGAAGTTTGGTCTAAAACAAATGATGAACTTACAAACGAGGTTATAAATAATCTAGAAGCTGACCGTGATGGTTTTAATAATATTTATATGATGTCTATTTCAGGTGCTAGAGGAAATAGAACTCAAATCAGTCAGCTTGCGGGAATGCGTGGACTTATGGCAAAGCCGAATGGCGAGATTATTGAACTTCCGATTCGTTCTAACTTTAAAGAGGGCTTGAGCGTTATTGAGTTTTTCTTGTCGGCTAACGGTGCTCGAAAGGGCTTAACCGATACTGCCTTGAAAACCGCTGAAGCAGGTTATTTAACTCGCCGTCTTGTAGACATTGCTCAAGATGTAGTTGTAACCGAAGAGGACTGTGGTACAATTAACGGTATTGAATATGAGGCTATTAAAAATGGTGAGGAAATTGTTGAGTCGTTATCTGATAGAATCTGTGGAAAGTACACTTTGGAGAGAGTTATACATCCTATAACCCGCGAGCTTATAATTGATGTAAATGAATACATAACTGATGAAATTGCAAAAGAAATCGAGGATGCAGGAATTGAAAAGGTTCGCATAAGAACGGTTTTAACTTGCGAGTCAAAACACGGTGTTTGTGTAAAATGTTACGGTAGAGACCTCGCCCGAAATAAGATTGTTCAGATTGGTGAAACCGTAGGAATTATTGCGGCTCAGTCAATTGGGCAACCCGGTACACAGCTTACGATGCGTACTTTCCACGTTGGTGGTACTGCGTCAAAAACAGCTGAAGAACACAAATTAAGCTTTGACAACTATGCCATTATTCCAACTGAACTTGTGGGACGAAAAGTTAAGCTGGAAGACGGTAAATTACTTTTTACGAGAAAGGGTGAGTTAAGCTTTACAAAAGTTTTAAAAGAATTTGAAATTAAAAAAGGCGAAAAACTTTTAGTTAAAGAAGGCGACCCTGTTATTAGCGGTACCGAAATAATTAAGGCTGGTGACAAAACTATCGAAAGTGATGTAAACGGTTTTGCAATGCTAAAGGGTAAAAAACTTTTACTTGTAACTTATGACCATAAATGTGAAATTAAAGAAGGTTCAATTGTTGACATTAAGCTAGATGAGTATGTAGGTGCGGGGCAGGCTATTGCAAGTTTTGACCCTTTCGCCGATCCTATTTTGTCCGAGCAAGAAGGTTATGTACGCTATGATGATATCATTCTAGGTTCTACTTTAGCAGAGGAAACTGATGAGGACACAGGAATTGTTGAAAAACGAATTACTGACCAGCAAATGGAAAAGCGACAACCGCGTGTTTATATTTCTGATGAGTCGGGCAATCCTATTAGTGATGACTCATACTTTTTGCCAAGTGGAGCACTGCTTTTGGTGGAAGATGGTCAGCATATTAAAGCTGGCGATATGATTGCAAAAATACCAAAGGGTGCTGCAAAAACCAGTGATATTACAGGTGGCTTGACACGAGTTTCCGAACTCCTTGAAGCAAGACGCCCTGCACAGCCTAGCGTTTTGTCTCAAATTTCAGGAAATGTTACAATTAAAAAAGGCTTAACTAGAGGCAAGCGAACAATTGTGGTGCGAGATATTTACGGCAAAGAGTTTAAACACGCCTTGCCCGTCAACTCAAGACTTTTAGTCCGCGATGGTGATATGGTTAAAGCGGGCGAACCTCTTTGCGATGGCAATAGCGACCCACACGATATTTTGGACATTCTCGGTGAAAACACACTCCAAGAATACTTGATGAAGGAAATCAAAGCTGTTTATCAAGAACAAGGCGTTACAATTAACGACAAGCATATTGGCATTATTATTCGTCAAATGCTCCGAAAGGTTGAAGTTATTTCTGTGGGCGACACAAGGTTTATTTTTGGGCAACAAGTGGATAAGTATGCTTTCCATGCGGAAAACGCTCGAGTAACAGCCGAAGGTGGACACCCGGCTGTCGGCAAACCTCTTTTCCAAGGTATTACAAAGGCAGCCTTAAACACAGACTCATTTATTTCAGCTGCCTCCTTCCAAGAAACGACAAAGGTTTTAACAAACGCAGCAATTGCTGGAGCTAAAGATGTCTTGCGAGGCTTAAAAGAAAATGTAATTATCGGGCATTTGATTCCTGCCGGTACGGGAATGCGACGATACAGGGATGTAAAACTCTTTGGAAAAGGCGATGTAGATTTGGATTTGCAAGTAAAAGAAATTATTGAACGCCGTCGCCAAGAAGAGCTTATGGCTCAGCAGTCAGAACGAGATTCTATAGTTGAAGACGACTTTGAGTTTGATACTGAGTGATTTAACTTTTGTAAGACTTTAGCGTGCACTGCGAAAATCGCTACTCCCGCCACGGACGGTGGCGAGCTAGTACAAAACAACGGCGATGTTTTGCAACAAGCAAAATATTCAAGGTTGCAAAATTCGACCACCTTGAAAAAACAAGGATTTTTTTCAAGGTGAGCTTTGGATGGGTGAGCGGTCACAAACTAGCGATGAGCTAAAACGCAAATCGGGCAAAGTTGGGACAAGAATTTTTTTGTAAAAAATTCTTGTCCGTAAGCAAGCCAGAGCTACGCTCCTCGCTCAAGCATAAACTCTCGCCACGGACGGCGAGCTAGTATAAAGCATTTAGCGAGTTTTTTTGCTCACAAAAAAACTCGACCACCTTGAAAAAACAAGGACGTTTTTTCAAGGTGAGCTTTGGATGGGTGATGGGGCTTAAACTAGCGATGGGCGTTTTCCGCTAAAGTGACAAAGTTGAGTTAGGAATTTTTGACGCACAAAAATTCCTAACCTTAAGCAAACCGTAGAACAGCAATGAAACTTGCAAGCGATGAGAGCAGAACGCAAGTTAAACGCTGGAGCGTAAACTTCGTAAAAAGCTAAAATGTAAAAAACTTATACGAAGTAAATCGCTCTTGCGTAAATTTTGGGCTTTGCTTTAATTAAGCGTAAAAATCTCAAGGCTGGTTTACGGATAAGTTTTCCACTTTGCAAAAAAAGCTCAGCGTGAGTTTCAAACCTTCCGCCCATCCAAAGGCGGAAGGATAAAGTTTTAAACAAAAAAGCTTTTCTTACAAATGTTAAAAAATCGTTCAAGTGTCTATGAGGAAAAACCACCTGTCTTTTTATAGAGTTACACATTTTTGACAGCTTGAAAAAAAATACAAAATGAATATTATGAGTTTATGCGAAAAGATGAAGTTATAAATTTTTTGCTTTCAGGTGGTGTGCCTGAATCTGAGGGGCGATTACGGGTTTTACTTTCGACTGTTTCAGGTGTAACAGCAACAAAGCCTGTTTTGATTAGATTTTTCAATGATGATGTTGATGCCGTGGATATTATAACAACAAAGAGTTTCCAGCTTGTTCGGAATATGGGCAATCCCGAGCCGATAATTTGTGAGTCCGAAATTGGTACATTCGGTAATTCTGTTGGTTTGAGAAATCCGGGAATGACAATTGCGCTTTCGGAGTTGAAAAATTTGCGGGATAAAAAGGCGCTTGATAAAATTTTGAATGTTTCGCTCTCGGCTTCAAACCCACAGGATTTTATTCAGCTTGTAGAGGCTTTTTCTGAAGTTGCGGATTTACTGGAATTGAATTTTTCCTGCCCGCACGCAGCGGACGGTTTTGGTTCGTCAATCGGTTGCAAGCTTGAAGTAGCCGAAAATTATGTGAAGGAAATTAAAAAAGCTTTGCCAAATTGTCCCGTCCCGATTTTTGTAAAATTGACGCCAAATGTTTCCAACATCGGAGCTATTGCTGCTGCTTGCGTAAAAGCTGGAGCGGACGGAATAGTTGCAATTAACACGGTTGGACCTGAATTATATATTGAGCCGAATGCACAAAAACCAATTTTGAATAATAGTTTGGGGGGCAAGGGTGGAAAAAGCGGTTTAGCAGTTTTTGAAAAAGCTTTGTCGACGGTTAGAGAAATCCGGGCGGAAGTAGGAGCGAATGTCCCGATTATAGGTATGGGTGGTGTGGCAACGGGTAAACAAGTTGCCGAAATGTTAGAAGCGGGTGCGAATGTTGTTGGCGTGGGGTCGGCACTTGCTCGCGTTAGACAAAAAAACTGGGCTAAATATTTTTCAGCTTTAAAACGAGAAGCAACTGAAATTTTGGAGTGTGGTTCTAGTTCTGAAATGCTTTCTGAAAGCTTATTGGCAAAAACTTTTAGAATGCGTTATACCGAACATTGTGTTAAAAAAATTGTTTATGAGGGCGACGTTGCGATTTTGGAGCTTGATGGCGAAATGGATTTTAAAGCTGGCGAATTTGTTTTTTTGTGGTTGCCCGAAATTGGTGAAAAACCTTTTAGTATTGCTCTTTCAAAACCTCTTACCTTTATGGTAAAAAAACGCGGTAAAGTTACAGATGCTATTTTTAATTTGAAAGTGGGTGACAAAATATATTTGCGTGGGCTTTATGGTGATGGTATGCAATTACCAGCTACTAAAAACGCAGTTTTGCTTGCCGGTGGAACGGGCGTTGCGGTTTTACCCAAATTAGCTGAAAGTTTGTCTGCTGAAAATATTGCTTTTAAAACCTTTGTAGGTGTTGCTGATACTTGTGAGTCGGGTTTTGAAGTTTCACACAAAGCAAAAAACTCCATTGAAAAAGCTTTGGCAAAGGCTGGCGAATATACTCGAGTTGCAGATAACGGAATTGTTGGCAGGGTTTTGAGTGTTTTAGAAAGTGAAATCAAAAATTCAGACCTTTCGCAAATGACATTTTACATTGTAGGACCGACTAAGTTTTTTAACAAGGCGGCTGAAATGCTTTCTCGTTTGGGTGCAGACGAAAAAAGTATTTATATTTCGCTTGAAAAAATGACCCGATGCGGTGTAGGGCTCTGTGGAGAATGTAATTGTGGGAAAAAACTCACTTGTCAATATGGCTCATTTGTAACTTATGACGAATACAAAATTGCAAACATAGAAATTTAAAACATCTTTTGAGACTTTGCTTGGCGGTGATAGGATTATATTATAGGTTTTAAACACAAGGTTTTATATTTTCACTTGAGCGAGGAGCGTAGCTCTTGTCTGCTAATGCAAAATACTAGCTCGCCATCCGTGGCGAGAGTGCATTTTTCGAAGGGTACGGACAAGTCTTATAAGGGTTAAAAAATATTGAATTGATAAGAATTTTTTATTTTAGGAAATATTGTATTTATTGTTTCGTTTGATGGCACGCGAACTTCAAAATTAGTGCCGAAAATTTTGTTTGCGTTTGTGCCACAAAGTTTTTGCAAAATTGGGAGGGGCGCACCGTGTTCACGTAAAGTTTTTATAAGACGCAAGCTGCCTGCAAAACCCGGTATGCCTGAAAAGCCCTTGTTTTTTTCTGCCAGTGTGTGCGGAGCGTGGTCGCTTTCGATACAGTCTATTTCTCCCGTCAACAGAGCGGAAAAAACAGCTTTTTGGTTTTCCTTGTCTCGAAGTGGCGGATTCATTTTTGCACAAATGCCGTGTTTTTTATAGGCGTCTTCGTTCAATAGGGCGTGGTGGGCTGTTGCCCCGCACGAGATTTTTATGCCTGCCTTTTTTGCTTCGTTTACAAGTTTTATACCAAGTGCCGTGCTGATGTGACAGATGTGTAAATGTCCCTTAAAACCCGATTTTTGGACAAAGTGAATTTGGTCGGCGATTGATTCGGTTTCTGCAACTGCGGGGCGAGCAAGGCTGTGAGTTTGTGGGGCACTAGCCTCAAAAAGTTCGTTTTTTATATGCGATTCTTTTTCGCAATGAACCGCAATAACACCTCTATAATTCAGTTCGGCAAGAATTTTATAAACAGCAAATTGCTCTTTTTCTGTTGTAAGACCTAAGTTTCCTGTTGAATGTCCTGCAAACATTTTTACGCCAACGCAATTTGGAAAGTTTGCTTGAGCATATTGAATAATTTCGGTAATTTGTTTTTTGTTTGACGTCAGTCCACCGTAAACTCCGTAAAAAAACTTTTTATTATTTTTTGAGTTAATTTTTGCGACTTCCACTTGACCGTATTCAATGCGGCGTTTTAAGGTAGCAACGTCAATTAGTGGCGGTGAGGTGTTTGGCATATCAAAAAGAGCCGTAAACCCTGCCTCTGTGGCAAGACTTGCTCCGTGTAAAATTGTTTCTTTTTCAGCTTGTTTCCAATCTCGCAAATGCACATGACAATCAATCATAGTGAGTTTATTTTAATAAATCGCTATATTTTTTTCAAGATCGTTGACAAAGGCTAAAAAAACCGCCCAAGTGTAAAACCCGGGCGGTTATTCAAAAAAGTATTACAAACTCTTATTCAAGACTTGATTCAGATGTTGTAGTATCAATATTCTCTGTTCCAGCTGACTGTCCGTCAATACCTTCAGCTTTTACAGGAGTTAATTCGGTACCATTGATATCAATCAACTCAAGCATTGAGTTTGGATTGATCTTATCAACAAA
Organism: Treponemataceae bacterium; assembly: GCA_038397925.1. GTDB lineage: Bacteria > Spirochaetota > Spirochaetia > Treponematales > Treponemataceae > Treponema_B. Next base: position 21,965 of record JARGFC010000052.1, on the reverse strand, counting down.
GAATGTATATTGTACAGGTTCTGAAACATTACCAACATTGTCTACAGCCTTAACTTCAATGTTGTAAACATCATTTGTGCTAAATCTAATTGGCTCAACATATTTTGAGTATTCTTCATCGTTGATTTTAATATAGATTGCATCAACCCCAGAAAGTTCGTCAACTGCACTAAAAGAAACTGCTTCGTTTGTAGAAACGATAATGCGTCCTTCTTCGTCAACAAGAGTTTCACTTGGGAAAACTGTGTAAGTGCCATCTTTGTTGATTAAACGATTGTTGTTTTCAATGTTAACAACTGGTGGTGTTGTGTCAACAACTACTGCAAACATTGCGATTGGGCTTAGGTTGCCAACATAGTCAATAGAAGTATAGTAGACATTTGTTGGTCCTTCGGTTGTTAAGTTGTAATAAGCTTCTTCAGCTTCAACACCTTTACCATAAGCATTGAGCATATCATAGTCCGTGCCAATGTAACCAGCTGCTACACCTGAACCTAAGACATTATCTCTAGCTGATACAAACCACTTTGTTTCTGCAGAGCAGTAGTGTACTAAACCGTTTGTGTAAACAGGCTTGTCAGTTTCAAGATGTGTCTTTGGAGCTGTGTTATCAACAATAACTGTAAAGGTTTTAGCATTTTCAATATTTTGGCTATTGTCAAATCCTCGGTATGAAATATCGTGCTTACCCTCTTCTAAAATTTGAAAAGGATTGCGATAGAGCATATAGCTTGACCCGTCTAATGAAAAGCTAACCTTCTCTAAACCTGTTTCGTTGTCAAGTGAACTAAGTCTAAAGAAAACATCACTGTTTACAAAATCGTTTGTGCCATCAAAAAAGTGTACAGCTGGGCGAATGTAATCAGTGCCAACGCTTTCCGGTGCTTGAGCAAATACTGAAGTTCCTAAGAAAGCTACCAATAAAACAAAAAATGTTTTTTTCATAAATTCCTCCATTTAAGATTTCTTAAATTTTACTAAAAGTCAAAAAAATAACTACCAAAGCGTAATTTCAACTCGTCTATTTTCCGAGCGAGCAGAAATATCGTTGTGTGAGCCAAGTGGGTCTGAAGCTGCCTTGTTTTCTATCTTTATATTAACGCCGTATAATGCATCAATATTTTCAAGATATTCCACAATTAGCCTGATAGCATTGTCGACTGCAAGTTCTTCCTCACGAGCCGAATTAAGTTTTGCAGTGTGTCCAACAAACTCAACGGTTTGAGACTTAGTTTCTTTGATTGCCTCAGCAATCGCATTCAAGTTTGAAGCCATCAAAATGTCAACCTTTTTCATGTCGGCTGGATAAGCTACTACAAATTTATCCTTATACTCAGGTTCAGAAACAGTTTCCTGAGGGATTTCCACAGTCTGTTCTTCCACAACAGGTTCTTCCTGTTCTTCTTTTTGCTGAGACTTGCATGAAAAAAGAATCAAGCTTATTGAAAGCAAAACAAATAAAAATTTTCGCACGATAACCTCCGATTAAAAATATCTGACATCAATTTTACTTAATTTTCAAAAAAAGTCAAGGACAAAGATTTTTTATTTTTTGTTTTTCACAAGTTTTTTATAAAAATACAAGCTATTTCCCAATTACACCTTAGCTTTGCATTATTTTTGCAATAGCCTTTTCGATTTCGATTACTTTCGCTTCGGCTTTTTTCTTTGTTTTTTCCAAATTTTCAGAAGCTAATGCTTGTTGATGCATAATATAAGTTTTTATTTTAGGCTCGGTTCCACTTGGACGCACACAAACTACAGTTCCGCCCTCCAAAAAGTATTGAAGTACATCGCTTTTTGGCAAGTTTACCGCCCTTGTTTTTTTCGGTTCGGCAGGAGAATATTCGACTTGCGTTTTTATATCGCGGATTTTTTCTACAGCAAGCCCCGCAATTTCCGTTAAGTTGGAATTTCTCAAGCTTTCCATAATTCCCTGCATAGCTTTAAGCCCGCTTGCTCCTGCAAAAGTTTTGCTTATAGTTTTGTCTGCAAAAACTCCATACTTTTCATAAAGTTGGTCTAAACGGTCAAAAAGCGAAAGCCCCTTTGTACGCCAATAAATCGCCATTTCAGCACAAACTGCCACCGCAGAAATTGCATCCTTGTCCCGAACTTCTTCACCAAAGTTAAAACCAAAACTTTCTTCAAAACCAAAAATATAAGTTTCGTCACCTTTTTGTATGATTTGTTCCACTACTCCACAAATCCACTTAAAACCTGTTAAGCACTCAATTACACGAACACCATAATCTGCTACAATTTTATCTACTAATCTTGAAGAAACAATTGATCGAATCATTACGGGCTTTTTTGGAAGCTTATTAAACTCTTTAGCTGTCAGGGCAATATAATCCGCAAACAATGCTCCCGTTTGATTGCCCGAAAGAATTTGCATTTTTCCGTTTTTGTTTTTTACAGCACAGGCAAAACGGTCGGAGTCGGGGTCTGTCGCCATCAAAAAATCCGCTCCCACCTTATTTGCTAAATCCATTCCCATTTTTAAAGCGGCGGGGTCTTCAGGATTTGGATAACTTGCTGTTGGGAAATTGCCATCAGGTTCTCTTTGTTCAGGCACTGTAAGTACTTTAAATCCAAGCTCGCCTAAAACTTTTTCTACGTCTCTAGCTCCTGTTCCATGAAGTGGCGTATAAACAATTTTTATCGCATCTGCCATTTTTGCAATCATTTCAGTTCTAGTAATCTTAGATTGCACCATTGCCCAAAACTTTTCGTCAATTTCGCTATCGATTATTTTTAGGCGACCTGTTTTTAATGCTTCAGATTCAGAAATTTCTTTAACTTCGGTTACAGCATTCACCTCGTTTATAATACCCGAATCATGAGGTGGCGTAATTTGAGCACCATCGGCCCAATACGCTTTGTATCCATTGTATTCCATAGGATTATGAGATGCTGTTACTACAACCCCCGTGTGGCATTTAAGTTGTCTAATCGCAAAGGAAAGTTCTGGAGTGGTTCTCAAGTCTGAAAACAAATAACAAGTAAACCCATTTGCTACAAAAATCAAAGCAGCTGCTTTCGCGAACTCCTTTGAATAGTTCCGACAATCATGAGCAATTACTACACGCAAATTTTCCGCAGGCTCTTTTGGGAAGGCTTTCAGTACATAGGTCGCCATACCTTGCGTTGCCCGTTTTACAACGAGCGTATTCATTCGATTTGTCCCCCCACCAATAATGCCTCGTAAACCTGCTGTCCCAAATTCTAAGTTTCGATAAAACCTATCTTGAAGTTCAGCCTCATCATTTTTTTTAACAAGTGCTTCAACCTCGCCTCTAAAAGTGCTATCCTTTTCGTTTTCCAAGTAAAATTTTATAGCTTTTGAAATTTTTTCTTCCATAATATTTTTCCAATATTCTCCTTGTAAAATTATAAGCCCTATCCTAAATTTTTTCAAGCACTAAACCAGAAGTATAATAAGTTTTTAGCAAGTATTGCAATAAAAAAAGGACTTTTTGAAACAAAAAGTCCTTTTTACAAATTGGTTAGCTTGTTGGTAAAAATATTAGTTTTGCAAGTTTTTCTAGCGTCCCAAATTCCAAAGGAATGTTTTTACGATTTTTAACTTGCCACCAGCTTTTTTTGCAACAGCGTTCATTTCATCGGCAACCGAAACTTTTTCGTTATCGATAAAAGGCTGTTCTAAAAAGCAAATTTCCGACAAATGCTTGTTTAGCTTGCCTTGCACAATGCCGTTTTTAACTTTTTCGGGCTTGTCCATATCGGCGACTTGCTTTTTGAAAATATCTCTTTGCTCTTCAACGTATTCTTTGGGAGCATCTTCTTTTTTTAAATAAGCTGGAGTAAAAGCTACAAGGTGCAAACAACAGTCGTGCATAAATTTTTTTACTTCCTCGTTTGAAAAAATGCTAGTATTATCGGTAGTAAAAATCACGGAAGCAGCTGTCTTTTTGTCGTGATGCACATAACTATCAATATATTCATTAGCGTCTGCTTTTAAGCAAGCCACTCGATTAAGGCTCATATTTTCTCTTACACGAGTAGCAAAGTCTAAAGCCATATTTTTTAGCTCCTCTGTTACTTCGTTTATATTTTCATCATAAACCTTATCTGTAATGTTTTCAGCTACTTGAATAAAGTCCGCATTTTTTGCAACAAAGTCTGTTTCACAAACCATTTCCGCCATTGCGATTTTTTTCTCGTCGCCTTTTATTACAATAATACCTTCGCTAGTCGCTTTATCAGTTCGCTTTTCCACAGCAGCAAGTCCTTTTTCTTTCAAAAGCTTTGCTGCAGCCTTTGCATCACCCTTTGTTTTAACCAAGGCTTTTTTGCAGTCCAGCATTCCTGCACCAGTAAGATTACGCAACTCTTTAACTTGTTTTGCTGTAATTTCCATAATATTCTCCTATTTGTATTATTTTTTTAACAAAGCTTATGGGCATCACTAATAAAGAACATATTGCCTTTAACTTTGTTATGGCAAATGCCACAATAAATTTTTTCTAGATGCCCATCGAGTTTTGAAAAATCTTTCAAATTATTGTGTGATTGTAGAGATTTTTTAAAACTCGTATAAATTCACGGCAACCTTATTTTATTCATCGTACAAGGCGTCTTCATCAACTAAAGGATGTTCAACTTCCTCGTCCTCTTTTTTTTCTTCTTCTTTTGGTTCGTAATTACTATAATCAGTAATTTCCTCATCTCTGTCCTGATAAGGGTCAATATTACTGTCTGGCTCTTCGTCCTCATCATCAAGGTCTTCAATGATTTTCAAATCAGCATCATGGTCTGCTTCAATAACAGCGTTTGCAATAACCTGTGTAAAAAGCGAAATCGAACGAATTGCATCATCGTTACCGGGAATCGGATAGGTGATTTTTGAAGGGTCGCCGTTTGTATCCACAACAGCAATTGTTGGAATTCCAAGCCGATAAGCTTCGTGAACGGCAATGTCTTCCTTACAAGTATCAATTATAAAAATGATACCGGGAAGTTCTTTCATTTCCTTGACACCACCAATGTTTTTTTCCAGTTTTTGCTTTTGATGTAAAAGCTCAGCTACTTCTTTTTTAGTTAAATTATCAAAAGTACCATCAACTTCCATTTTTTCAATGCTTTTTAGTTTAGCAATACTTTTTTTGATAGTAGAAAAGTTTGTGAGCATACCGCCGAGCCAGCGATGGTTTACATAAAACATCCCACAACGCTCAGCCTCTGTTTGAATTGTTTCCTGAGCTTGCTTTTTTGTTCCTACAAATAATACCGATTTACCGTTTGAAACAACTTCTCGAGTAGCAGCGTAAGCCGCACGAATTGCTACAATCGTTTTTTGTAAATCAATAATATTGATACCGTTTCTTTCCGCAAAGATATACTTATCCATCTTTGGGTTCTTTTTATTTACTTGATGTCCGAAATGAACGCCTGACTCAAGTAAACTTTTCATGGTTACTACTGCCATGTTTCCTCCACTTAGAGTTAAAACTCTTCCTTCACTATTACACCGCCTAAGCGGGATATTTCAGCATATATAAATTCTGGAAAACTTACTATAGCTTTTAAAGATTATTATATGCTGATAGCTTAAAATTATACATATTTATAAAAAAAAGTCAAGCTATCATTAAAAAATTTCTATAAAGAGAAGTTTATATCAAGTTAAGAAAACCGTATGCTCGGTCGTACAAATGGGAATCAACCCAAAGGAAAGGGTTTTAAAGCTTACCATTTGTACGCCTAGGTGTAGAAATCCAGAGCTACGCTCCTCGCTGGTGCTATGTAAAGATACATATATAATGAGTAGTTTATTCAAGATAAAATAATATGTAAATTTGACTTGACAAAAATTCAAAATTTAGTATAATTATAAAAATACATATGCCGTAACTTTTGTGTTTTTCTTAAGTTTGGCAGTGGAGTAGAATATGACGCATGAAAATGTACAAAAAGCAATAGAAAAAATCCGTCCAATGTTGCAGGCTGACGGTGGAGATATAGCTTTGGTACGTGTTGATGATAATGTTGTATATGTTAAGTTGCAAGGAGCTTGTGGAAGTTGTCCTATGGCTACTTATACATTAAAGATGGGGGTGGAAGCTCAGCTCAAAGAGCTGTTTCCCGAATTGAAGGAAGTTGTTCGTGTTTGACGCTTTTCTTGTCGAAAAACTAAAATCCATATTAAGCCACCTGTAACTAAATTGTATACAGGGTGTTTGAATGTGGTGTTAGAGGCTTAGTTTGAGTTTAGAGCCGTATAGGGAAACATAGTTGCTGATTTTTAGAGCACCGACCCAGTACAAGTTTGTGTAATGGTGAGTTTAGCTGTTTTACAAACTTCGGATTTAAAAAAGTTTATAAATTGGCTATTAAAGTTTTTGTTTGAATATGCCGATAGGAAGATAGTGGTAGCTTTTTTAAGGCTTTTGTTTTACTTATTTGGAGAGGTGTTTTGTGAAAAAAATTATTTTCAGCTTGTTTCTACTTTTATTCTCGGCTTTTTTTGTTTTTGCTGGAGGAAAAGTTGAAAAAATTAAACCTAAAAATCCTGAAAGTTGGAAAGAAACGTTTGACATCAATGATAAAAAAGGTAAACACAACTTTTTAATTACTGCAACTGATATTGCAGGAAATGAAAAATTGTACGGACCTTATAATATGTATGTTGACCCGAAGTCTGATTTGCCACAAGTAGCTATCAGTAATCCAGTAAACGGCAGTCGAGTAACGGGTAATCTTAACATTGTAGGGACCTGTGTTGATGATGATGCTGTGTCTTATGTTGAATTTAGTATTGACGGGTCTGATCCCGTGCGTGCAAAGGGGGCGGAGTTTTGGTCGTTCTTTTTGAATACAACAGAAATGACCGATGGTATCCATACTATAGAGGCTTATGGTGTGGACATAAACGGGCTAAAGGGTAATCCTACAAAAACTTTTTTTCACCTTGACAAAGATGCACCTCAGACTTCTTTAACACAAAAGTCCGAGCTAAAATATGCTTCTGGCAAAATAAACTTTGCTGGGACCATTGAAGACGGGAATGGCGTTGAGCGGCTTTTGTATTCAGTTGACAATGGTGAAAAATTTGAAGAAGTGCCTGTAAAAATAAACAAAAAGACGGGCACAGCTACTTTTAATCTGAGTCTTGACACTAAAAAAATTGAAGACGGTCCACAAGTTTTGTGGTTTAAAGCCATTGACAAGCAAGGCTCTGTTGGAATTTATACTTATTTGGTGTATGTTGACAACACGCCTCCAGAAATTTCTTTTTTGTATCCCGATGAAAAAATGCCCGTAAGTGGTGCTTTTTCGGTTGCAGGGCGTGCCTATGATACGGTAGGCTTAGAAAAGCTTTCTTATAAATGTGGCAAAATCGAAGGTGATTTTGAACTGATACCGGGTAATCCTTATTTTGTGCAAGAGTTTGATTTAACGGCTGAAAAAGCAAAAGGTGCAACAGTTGAAATTATTGCAACAGACCTCGCGGGTAATGTTGTTAAGGCAAGTCGAAAAGTAGTTATCGACAGCTCGCTTGACGCACCTCAAGTAGAAATTACTTCGCCACAGCCGATGGACGCAGTTGAAGGTGCGGTTTTTTTAAGCGGTGTTGTTTTTGATAAATACGCACCTGCTGAAATTCGTTATAAACTGGATAATAACGCTGAAGTTTCTGTTCCGTGTGATCCTAGCGGTTTTGGTGTGGTTATAGATGGTTTGACGAGTGGTGAACACACGATTAAGGTAACTCCTATAAATGTAAAAGGCGTTGCGGGCAAAGAACAAACTGTCAAATTTAAGGCTGTTGGGGCAGAGCCAATCGTAGCTTTTGCGAACGGAAAAACGGTTTTAACTGTTACAAATGCACAAAATGGAACGGCTGAAATTATTGTAAATGCAAATGCGGGGCTTAAAACGGTTTTTTACGATATTGATCAAACAGGTCCTGTTGATGCAAAGGTAAGAGCTGGTTCTACAAACACGACAATTAAACTACCATATAAAAAGGGCGAAGCCCCTGTAACAAAAAAGGTGGATGTAACTGTAATTGATATGCTTGACAGACAGGTTACTCAAAACTTGGTTTTGTCAGTTACAGATATGCTTGGTGTTGGTGGTGGCGATGAAGTTTTGTGGGCTGACAATAAAACTGACTCACAAAACCGAGTGCTTGTAACTGATAAGCTACCACTTTCGGCTGTGTATACATCAACAGCGGGCGGAGCGGTGCAAAAAGTTACTGTTTCACCGAGTGGGGCGTTTGAAACCGGTGTTGAAGGAAATACTATAAGTTTGAAACCCTTGCAAGATGGCAATATGGACATAAGTTTAACGGTAACCGACACTTTAGGTGCAAGTGTAACTTCAAAAACGCTCAGTGTGTTTTGTGATTTATCTGCACCTGTAATAAAATTATCCGATGAAAAAATGACAAGTTTTGTACGAAATTCGCTTGTTATTCAAGGAACTGTTACAGATGGTGCAGGCGTAAAATCGGTTAGTTATACTGTAGATGGCGAAAATTATACGGCATTACCGACAAGTTTTAACCAAACGATAAATCTTGCTTCAGTTCCTGATGGTGCTTTTGTGTTAAAAGTTGTGGCGGAAGATAATATCGGACGAAAAACTTATGCATATCGAAATTATTATAAAAACTCAAATGGTGCGGAAGTGCGAATGGTACTTCCTGCAGAAGGTGATGTTGTAAACGGAACTGTGACCGCAGCCTTTGTTAGCGAAAGTCTTTTTCCGCTTTCAAAAGTTGAATATAAGGCAAATCCTAGTGACACAAAGTGGACGGAAATTCCGGTAAGTACAATGCCAAATGCTTTAATCGGTTCGGCTGCAGCCCCGATTAACGACCAGATGATGTTCCGTTTTACGGATGTTTCTGGTGTTGAAAAAATTTATCAAACATATAAGTTTGATATCGATAATAGCTCTGATAAACCTACAGTTGAAATTCATTTACCACAAGAAAATGCAATTATTACGGAAGATTTTACGCTTTCGGGAATTGTGTATGACGATGACGGCGTAAAACGCCTTTATTATGCAGTTGATGATCAACCTTTTAAGGCGCTAGAAGTAGACAGTAGCTATTCTGTTGACTTACCTCTTTCGATTTTTAATGATAACGAACACACAATTTCGGTTTACGCCGAAGATATTTACGGAGTAAAAAGCGATACGGTTGTTCGAAAACTTCGTGTTTCATTAGAAAATCCTGTTGCTACGATTGATGCTCCGACAATTGACAAGACTGTAAAAGGGGTTGTAGCAATAACGGGAACAGCAGCAGACAAAAATGCTATTGGAAAGGTTGAAGTTTCTGTTGACAATGGAAATACTTATAATCTTGCCGAGGGAGCTGAAAAGTGGTCGTACACTTTAAACACTTCGGTTTTGAATGATGGACCGCATGTTGTTTTTGTAAAAGTTACAGACAAATATGAACAGTCGTCCATTTTTTCAAGCATAATAAACACGGATAATACACCTCCTATTATGAAGTTTACTTATCCTCTTTCGGATGCCTCTTTTGAAAATGAGCTTTTTATTTCGGGGCATGCTTATGATAATGTAAACTTGCAAAGCGTTACGGCGACTATTCGACCATTGGGCGGTGGAACGGCTTCCTTGCAAAATATTTCTTTGACAAGTGGAGAGCCCTTAGTTACTAAAATGCTTGATGTTTCAAAACTGCCTGAAGGTTTTTATAACTTGGAAATTGTAGCCTTAGACAAGGGTGAAAACATAACTCGAGTTGCAAAAAACTTTTCTATAAAGCGTTCAAAAGACGCAAATCGAATTGATTTGATGTATCCTTTGAATGGTGAAACAATTAGTGGCGAGTTTAATGTTTACGGACAGGTTTTTGCCGAAAAGCGTGTGGAACAAGCTTCGTTGTATGTTGACGGACAGTTGATTGATACGGCAGATGTTTCCAATACAAATTTTGTATCTTTCCGTTTGGATAACGAAAAGATTGTAGACGGTACGCATAAGCTTTCAATTCGAGCAACTTTTGCTGGTGGGCGAGCTGTTGAGTCTAATATTCACTCTGTTATTTATAAAGCAACAGGTCCTTGGGTTTCTGTTGATAACTTAGGAATGGGAGATTTTGCAATTGATAGACCTTGGTTGCGGGGTAGTGCAGGTTATGTTCTTTCGCCCGAAGAAATGGAAGCGTTAAAATCAAAAGATGCAACAAAAGAAGAAAAGCGACAAATAAAGCTTAAAAAAGTTAAAAATATAGAGGTAAGCTTTGATAATGGTAAAACATTTACAAAAGCAAAGGGCAAGCCTCATGATTGGAAATTTAGACTGCAAACACAAGATTTGGCTGAAGGAAGTCATTTTTTACTAGTGAAAGCAACTATGGAAAATAATGAAGTCGCTGTTTCACGGACTATTGTAAAAGTGGACAAGACCTTGCCTGAGGTAACTTTAATTTCGCCGGGTGAAGGTGGGCGCTATAATCAGCAGTTGGAATATTTGGGAATTGTAAGCGATGATATTGAACTAAATGATGTAGAATTACATTTGCGAAAAGGCGATAAAGCTTTTTACGGTGTGCCTATGTTTGTTCAAGGCTTGCATTTTGAAGCAGGTTTTTGGGGTGCATCTTTGTGGAATATGGGCTTGGGCTTGAGCTTTTTTGATAATAAGGTTCGAGTGCAGTTCCATTATGGGCAGTTTACACAAAAGCAGTATGAAGCTATAGCGAAAACCAATGCTAAAATGCGATATGGCGGAAACATATTTAGCTTTAAACTTTTGGCGACTGTATTTGATTTGCCTGTTGGTAGGTATGGGGGACCCGACTGGGATTGGCTACATTTTACGGCGGCTTTGGGTGCAAACTTTAGTGTGTTTACGCAAACACAGAGTGGAAAACCACAATTACTTTCAGCCTTGCTTATGCAAGTTAGTTTGCCTCGTGTGGAACTTCCGAAAAAGAAAGTAAAATACTTTGGAAGTTTTGAGTTCTTTGTTGAAGGTTCACTCTGGTTTATACCAACTGACGTAGATAGTGTTTCAAGTGGAAAGTCCAGTAATATTAAATCTGTAATTCCACACTTGTCGGCAGGATTTAGGGTAGATGTTTTTTAGGGTAAGAGCATAAATGCTTTACGGAAGTTTAAGATAGGGTTTTTATTGATTAATTTAGAAATTAATGGTAAAATATAAGTAATTTAATGGAGTTACCACTTTAAATATAAATGCACCCTGATTTTAAGGGGGGAGGATTTTATGAAAAAAATTAGGATTATACTTTTAACAATTTTGAGTTTAGGGCTATTTATAGGCTTAACAACATGTAAAAGGACTGTAGCCTTGGGAGATACAGTTGACATATCTAGACCTGAACGAGGGGATTTCAATTTGCCGAATGGTGGGGCAACGAACTCGATACGTGGTAATTTTACACTAAAAGGAGAAGCTGAAGACGATACTAGCGTAAAATCTGTTACGATTAAACTTATAAGTCGAACACCGGGTGTGAAATTTGAAAAAGAATATGATGCAGTTCTTGAAAAACCCGGTGCTTATAAAACTAAATGGGAATGTAAAATTAATAACGAATGGACTGGTAAGTATAAAGATGACTATGAACTGATAAAAGAATATCCAATACCAGATGCTGAATACGATGTAAAAATCATCACAACTGATGACGGTGGCAAAACTTCTGATATAAATGAAATTATTAGGATAGATAATACCCCTCCTGTTTTTATCGTGGATAACTTTACAGATTCGCGTAAAGACAATGAGCTTGATAATACTAGTACGACACAAACCTTTGGTTCTGTTTTGAACATTGTTGGAGGTGTGGGTGATGCTAGTGATATAAAGTCTATACAACTGATTGCTTGTAATAAGGATGGTAAGGATGGTAAGGATGGTAAGGTAAAACCAAGCGACCCTATTAAGTTAGGTGGTACAAAGCAAATAAATAATAATATTGTTCAAATGCCTGCAGGAGTTACAACTGTTGACGAGTTAAAAAACCAAAAAGGCGAGTATTATGAGTTTTGGGAACTTCAAGGAACTGATGCTAATGATAAAAATATTATAACTTATATATATTTAAGTGATAATGCAAAACCTTTGGGAGCGAGTGGTGACGAATCGGGCAATATAAATGAATATTTTTATTTGCGTGACGATTTACGAAAAGTAATGAGGGAGAAAGGTTATACAGTTCAAACTTTTTCGGATTATATTTCTGGCAAAAAAGCTTGGGATGATAGTCAAAATAGTGAATTGCTTAAAAAACTTATGGGTGATGCAGATACTTTAGAGATATTAAGCAAAAAACGCTATTGGAACTATAGAAAACCAAATGGGGATAAGATTGATACTAGTACTGTTTCTAGCAAAATTGAGGGAAACAAGGTTGTATTTCAGTTAGCCCCCGGTGCTAGACCCGGTTATACAGTAACGAACTATGCTGCAATTGGCGAAGATGCTAGTAGGGCTTCTACAATTTACGAGGGGCAGTCTGTTACTGTTATAGCACATAGAAACAAGGATGGCGATAAAATTGCTGATCCTAGTAGTTTAGATGAGCTAACTGCCGAGAATATTGATTTAAAATTGCTGTTAGTAGAAAAAAATGATAATAGTGGACTTGGTGCTTTTATAAAGCAGTTGAAGGATGACCTAAATAAAGGTAATAATATAAGCGAAATTTATAGACTTTTTGATAGAACGACCTTAACATCTATAAAAGATCCTTTTAAATTTGCGATAGATGGTGCAAATGACTTTTCAATTCAGTTTGACCTTCCAAAAGAAGCGAAACCCGGAAAAACTTATGCCCTTATATTACAGGGTAAAGATGAGCAAAAACATGAGCTTGTAGCGTATGGTGATGGAAATACTCCAGAACCTAATAAGTTTTTCGTTTTTACTGTTAATGCGACTGGGAATCCCCCACATATTAATGTTACAAAAATCCCTCCTACTTGGACAAAGGACAAGCTTGTGATGGAATTCCAAGTTGTAGGACCTGCTAATCCTGATGTAACTGTAAAAATCGAGAATCAAAACACTCCCAAATCCTATGATCTACCATCTACAGATATAAAGTTAGAAGGTGGTATTTATAAGCTCGGTGAATATGGAAAGGGATTTGATTTGTCTAGCGTCGGCTTAGAAGAAGGCAAATATAAAGTAACAATAACTGCTAAAAAAGATAGTCTTGCGCCTGATAATAAAGAATACGAATTTAAGTATGACAAAACCCGTCCTGTCATTAAAATAGCTGACCCAACGGAAGTTGGGGAGGATGGACAAACTCCTAAAACCTTTGATAACTGGTCGCCTATATTTAAGCTTAAAGTGGATGAGGGGCAGACTAATGCTGATAAAGTTAGTCCGATAAAAAGCGTAAAGTTTAAGCTTTCTTATGATGGAATAAAGTTTGGTGATAAAGAATATATTGCTAGTCGTATCTCTGATAACAATTACGAAGCAATAGTAAATGTTACACAGTCTTCTTTTGTTGTAAAGTTTATAGCAGAGGATGAAGCTGGTAATATAAGTGAATTAACGACGGCTAAATTTAATGTAAGTACAGATAAGCCACAAATCGAGAAGATTGAGGCAACAACGAAAGAGAAAGATACTTTTGTTGAAATTACTGATACAAGTACTATAGGAACTTATATCCACAAGGATGTTATAGAAGATTTTAAAATTAAAGTTTTAGCGAAAAAATTTATACAGGTTCCGGGTCGCAATGCTTCGGTAGAAGATACAAATGTCAAAGTAAATAAAATAGAGTTTAAGGTAGATGACACTCTTGTTCCTAATGCTACTATATCAGACTATAATTATGATACAAAGAATACTATAACTGGTAAAGCTCTTGGTATTGATAACGATAAGCTTTCAAAGCCTGTTAAAGTTACCATAGTGGCTACTTCTTCTGATGGTAAGGATTCAGAGGCTCATTATACTTTTAGAGTAGATAGTACGCCACCAGAATTTAAGATTACTGCTCCTGTAGTTGATGGACAGGCTATGAACGCAGATGCGAAAATTACTGGTTATGCAGCAGATTCAGAATCTGGTATTAAAGTAGCCTCTGCTAATTACAAATATAAGATACTCAAAGTCGGGGAGGCGACTCCGTTAGTTCCAGAGACTAACCTACCATGGAAAGATACAAATGAGCCAATTGAATGGGAATTTACTTTACCATCCGAAGTTAGTGATTCCGAAGGTGAGTTTGAGATAGTTATTAGCGAGATTTTTGACGATGCAGGAAATAAGCTTTCTGATGCAACAAAGACATTCACTATAGACACAGCTCCACCAAAACTTTTGGAGGCTTTTGTTTACCATGAGGATGACCAGATAAAAAATTATCCACACTACACGAACAAATATCAAGATGAATGGCATGTTAAGGGTAAGGCAAGGGATACTAATAATCTAAAATCAGTTACGCTTACTATATCGCAGGGCGGTGTTAAATACTATGAGGATACAAAAACTATAACTGGTGAAGAAGCTGAATTTGCCTTTATTGACTTTGTTGCTGACGGACCTAATGTTAAAGGTGCTCCAAAGCAATATGGAAATGGTGCTTATGATTTATCTGTGGTGGCAACGGATATTGCAGGCAAGGACTCAGTGCCTATTTCAAGACAGTTTATCTTCGATATGGAAGACCCCAAGATAACAGAGGTGCCAAAACCTTCGAATGCAGCCGATTGGCAAAAAACACAAGAAGTAAAGGTTATAGGTGGTAAGGCTAGTGACAACTTGGTAATAGAAAAAGTTGAGTATTTAGTTGGTGACACAACTAAACCTGATGCTACTGCTACTGGTTGGAAAGAACTCCACGGAACGACAGTGTTCTCGGGTACATTGGAATTGAATGAAGGCATAAACTATGTTTGGTATCGTGTAACAGATATGGCGGGCAATGAGGTAGTATCTGGTGGACCTTCTGAAATAAAAGTAGATACGGTTATGCCTACTATAGAAATAACCGAGCCAACAGGTGAAATAAAAACGAATGCCAACTCTGTTAAAGTCAAGGTTAAAACAGGCGATACAGGTACTGATGCAAGTGGTGTAAGCGAAGTACAGTATGCAGATAACTCTTCGTTTAAAGATGCTACACAGGTTATAGTTAGTGCGTCCGAGTCTGAGATCCATATAGATACAACAAATACAACAGGAACTGTTACTTATTATTTTAGAGCTGTTGATAATGCAGGAAATTACTCTGCTCCTATAGCTAAGCAAATAAGTAAGGATAAGACACCTCCTGAAGTTGATTTTGCAATAGGTCTTGACGGTTCAATCGTAAACAAAACTATAAAAATTTCGGGAACTGCAAGTGACACACAAGGTTTGGAAAAAGTAACAATTAAAGCCGGTGGAAATCAGATTGCGGAGTTCACAGGCACAGATCGCTATTCGTGGAACTTTAAGCTTGATACCACACAGTACCAAGACAATGCTGATTTAATTTTGGAAGCTGAGGCGACTGATGAAGCAGGAAATACAAAAGTAACGACAATAACATTGAAGGTAGACCAAAACAGTGATAGACCACAGATTGTTGTTTCGAACTTGGAAAAATTGTCGGGTGGATATTTGACAGAAGAGGCTTTACGAGGTTTCGTAATAGACGATGACGGTGTAGAAAAAATGTCGTTAAGCCAAGACGGTGAGAAGTGGTTCGACGTCAAATTGAACGGGCAAAACTGGGACTACGATTGTACAGAAAGCAGTGGTGGAGAAGGGAAGAAAACTGTTTACTTTAAGATTAAAGATAAGCAGGGTGGTGAGTTTAAAAGCTCGGCTACAACAGATGTACTATCCCAGCCACGAACTTATGTCGGTTCGATTGGTAAGGATAAAGATGGTAATGATGAAAAAGGTAGTGGGGAAAAACTTGCATTTACATTGGATCTCAATCCCCCACAGATTCAAGATGTGGAATTTAAAGCTGAAGCAAGTGCAAACTATGAAAAATTATCAAATGGTAAGGCTTTTGGGGCAGAGAAAATTACTATAAGGGCTACAATAGTTGATAATAATGGTATTAAAGCAGCTCATATAACACTAGATGATGGTGATCCAATTCCTATGGTAGAGGAGAAGGCTTCTACTTCGGATTTATGGGAATATGACCTCGACTTGGCAAAGGTTAAGCACGGTACTGCAGTTTTGAAAATTACTGCAGAAGACAATTCGGGTGCTAAAGCGAGTCCTCAAACAAGAACTATTATTGTTGATAAGGAAGCACCTAAGGCTGAGATAACATATCCACTGTCGGGAACATCTGTAGCTGGAAAAATAATTGTTAATGGAACTATAGCTGATGATGATACCGCTACATCTGGTGTTAATGAAGAGGGTACCAAGTGGATGATTACTCCTAATGGTAAACCAGAGCCAAATGATAAAAACTGGACAAAAATGTATTCGTCTACAGTTGCTAACTTTTCGTTTGAGTATAATTTAAAAACTTTAGATCCATCGTTGTCGTCATATGAGGAAACAGCAACTGGCTCTAAGATATACAAGATTCCTGTTTATATTTTGACAAAGGATAAGGTTGGTAATCAAAAAGTAGAAGGTCCCTTTACGATTCTTTATGATTCCGAAGGTAATACACCAATAATGAAAATAAAGGCTCCTAGTGAAGGTGATAGAGTTGGTGGTGCCTTTACTGTTTTTGGTACAGGCGAGATGGCTCTTGCTCCTATTGGACTTCTAGATGAGGTTTATATTAAATTTTCTAAGACTGAAGATTTTACTGATTGTACAATTAATAATTTTAACTGGAATACAGAAAATGGTGGAAAGGGCGTTAAGGTTGATATAAACGCTGGTGTTTGGAATTATATTGCTAATGAAAACGGTGAGTTGAACCCTGTAACTGGTGACACTTGGGAACTTTATGTGCAAGTGTATGGAGAAAATACAACCGATGGTAAAAAAGGCAAAAGTGAACCTGTAAAAATAATTGTTGATAGCGATGCACCTGCTATTAGCGACCAAAGAATAAAAGTCAAAGATGCTACGGATGATGGAGAGCTTTATATAAGTAATATGTGGATTTCAAAGGATATGGAGTTTACAGCTAAAATAACAGACACATCAGGTATAGAAAGTATAGACATTTATTATGGTTATGCTGAAGGGGAAAATAAGGAAAAAGCTCCTGTTAGAAGGTGGTCATTAGACTCATTAGTAGAAGATTCATATGTTGAAGAGTTGACGAGCGGTGCTTATAGTGGTTATAAATTAAAATTGCCATTAGATTTTGATGAAAAAAATATTACCTCTGCGGCTATGGAAAAGAATGCTTTTAAGGTTTATATTAAAGTGGTGGATAAAAGTGTGCGAAAGTCTACTAACTATGCAGAATTATTGTTCCGTTTTGACGACAAGAAACCTATGGTTAGTTATGGTGAGTACAAAGCACACGGCAATGCAAATTTTGGTGCAACAAGTGTCGAAGATAAGGCTTTAGCAGAGGCATTAATAGGAGAACTTGAAGATTACAGAATATTGATTGATAATGAAGAAGTAACGCCTACGAATGTAGATGGTAACAAGATAACATTTAATCCTAATGTTAAGCCAGTAAATCACAATTTTGTAGTATACAAGGCTAAAAAGCTTTTGTCAGGTGAAGATTGTATTATAAATGGTGTTGCAAATGATGACGGTTCAGGTGTTAAGGAAGTAAAGGTTTGGCTTGAGAGTGGTAATAAGCAAACTATTCCTAAGACAGCCACTTATACCGGTAGAGTAGATACCCTATCAAGAAATCTATTAGGAAACCAATGTACTTGGAAGGTTGAGTTGGATACTACTGAACTTCCAGACGGTAATGCTACACTACACTTTGAGGTTTTTGATGTAAGTGGTAATTCAAAGACAGGTGAATATCCTGTTATCATAAGGAATAAGCCTGTGGCAGTAAGTAAGTTGTCTATGACGACTAAGGTCGGTGGTGAAACACTAGAAGCTTCAAGCATACGTAGAAGTAGTGAAGAGTCTGATGATGTAAAAAATCTTGTTGTAGATTTTACTACTAAGGAGTTTGCATTTAAGAGCAAAGATGCGTCTGAAATGAAGATAGAATTAACCGGTGGAGAGGGTGCTAAAAAATATAAGATTGTAAAAGATGATGATACGGAAATACGTAAAGAAACATCGTTTACAGGTAATAACATTAGTATAATCTTAACCTCAGAAGAGCTAAAAACGATTGGTAACACTCCTGATGGTGGAACCACTACAATCAAAGTGCTAATTTGGGATAGTCCTGTAGGCTATACAGATGGCATCAGTGGTAAACCTGCGGCGACTGTAAATATCAATACCTTGTTTGAAGCCCTTGATGGGCAGGCTCCGACTACTGTAATCTTGCCGTTCTTCTGGAATGATGAAAAGCATAACTCGCTTAAAGATAACAGTCGTGCAAACGGTCATATTGAAATTAAGGAAAATGCTAATTCGCAAGTGTCAGGAAAGGTAAGCTTAAAAGGTATTGCTTATGACAACATCAATGTTACAGAACTTACTGCAACAGTTGATGGTAAATCGGTAAGTCTGTCTGATATTACACCAGCGGCAAACGCAGATGCAAACGGTTTAAGCTTGACAGTAATAAAAAGCGATGTTGACTATATGGGACACTATGTTGAGTGGCAGTTAGATTGGGATACGCAAGATCCGTCTTATGCCGTTGGAATGGGCAAGACTGTTACGGTTATCGCTAATGACGGTATACAATTGAATACAGAAGATGATACGAAGTTGACTATGATTGATGTAGAGCAGAATGAGTTCACTGCAACTTACAATAGTGTGCCAACGGAAGAAATAAAGCGAAATCAGTTTATGCTTTTGAAAAAGGGCGAAAAACAGTACTTAGGTCGTGTACAATCGTTTGATGAAAAAACAGTAACTGCTAAAAATGATGTAGCTCTTGCAGGTTTGGACTTTGATAAGGTATGCGTGATTGGTTACACGGATAATGCCAACAAGATAATGGTTGACATTGTGCCGTTTATTACATCTGTGGAAAACGAAGCTGGTGATGGCTTATCGTCAAGCGTAATCCGTGGCTCTGATGGAACCTATTCAATAAACAAGGGTAGCACATATATGCTTGTCAAGGGCTTTAACCTAGCGAATACAAATAAAGTTACGATAGGTGGTGTAGAAATGCCTAAACAGAGTAGTACTATGAATGAAATTCAAGTAAAAAAAGATGTTGATAGTTGGTCGTCTAAAACGCTAAAATCAGGTTCGCTTATTGTAACAGTTGGTGCTGTGGATAGTATTAACAATGATGTTGATACTAATAAGCCATACAATAGCGAGTTTGTTGCTTCTAACCCATCCAGCAACCTTTGGACTGCTAAACGAGACATTGTATTCTGGGAAGGAAAACAGATTTTAGGCAGTATGGATAACCAAACTTTCTATTATCCTTCTATGGTAATGAATGGAGATAAGCCTATATTTGCTTACTGTAATAATAACGATGGATTAACATATAGGAGTACGGATGATAATTCTGCTGCTAAAAGAGGTGGTAGGTGGTTTGCTAGAAATGCTGTGCTTGCTAAAACTTCCGATGGTAAATATATGATTTTAAGTAATGAGGACAACTTTGATTCTAAGAAATACTCAGGGTCTTTGTATCTTAATTCAACTGATGTAGAGGGAGGGGCACAGATTGGGCATAGGGGTTATAACAGTGGCTATTATAATTCACCTACTTCCTTTATAGAGTTATGTAACGCGTCTTATGGCAATGGAGATTGGACGACGCCATCGCTTAATCGCTTTAAATATCCTAATATGATAGTAGATGGCAATAGTGATGACGGACAGATATATATTTCATACTACGACTCAAAGAGTAAAAATATTAGGTTTTTTGCTTTCAAAATGACTGGTAGTGGAAAAACGAATTTGACTGAGTCAGAATATTCTCAAATAGCTCAAAATGGTAACCTAGTTGTTCCTAATACTGAAAATGCTTCGAGTGAGCATACGGCTATGGTATTGGTTAGTGAGGGCATTTATATAGCCTATTATGATAGTAATAGCAGAAACTTAAAGCTTGCGTATTCTAAATCTCCCCTATTGTATAATGGGCTTGCAAGTACGGATTCTACAAAATGGGCTACTATGGAAGTAGATAATGAAAATCTTACTGGACAGCATGTTTCTATGGTTGCAAATGGTACAAAGTTATACATTGCTTACCATGATGCCTCTTCAGCAGGACTTAAATTTGCCGTAGTTGATACGAATAGTATGCAAGTGGAATCTACGGAGCTTATAGACTCCTACCAGATTACTGGTTATAAGACTGGTATAACTTTAGTAGATGATGCAAATGGCAAAAAAATACCTTGTATTTCTTACTATAACAATGCTTATGCGGGAACAACAGACTGTATTAAAGTTGCTTATCCTAAAGATGCGAGCAGTATCTCAAAGGCTGGAGCAAAGTTAGATGACTCATATACAGGTGACTGGACGGTAATGTCTGTTCCTTCTATCGGAGTTCCAAATGTTTCCATACCTGAGTTTAACCGTGTTATGATTGATGTTTACGGTAAAACAAAGAAGCCTCTTATAGCATGGCTTGGTGAAACGCAACTCGAATATACAAAAATGATAGAGTAGGGTAGGCTATATAAAGAAACGGCACCTTTGAATGTGCATTCCAAAGGTGCTAAGTTTTCAAAACTTGAACACCTGTGAAAAGCTAAGAATGTTTTTCATAGGTGTTTTTGTATTTGTGAGATTGTTTTTAGAAATGTGTGTTGCGGTTTTTGTAAAAAGCAGTTTGTGATATATGTTGTGATAAATAAGCGTAAAAAAAATTCTACAACTCATCAATTTCTGATTCAGAAAGACCTGTTACCTTAACAATTTTCTCAATTGGATCGCCTAATAGTTTTAACAATTTAGCTGTTTCTCGAGCTTTTTCTAGCTTGCCTTTCATTACGCCACGCACTTCCGCCTTCTGCTTTACCTAAAACTCTGCCTTCAAGTAAACCTTCCTTGCGTCCTTCTAGTTTTCCCTCAGCTAAGCCTTCTTTTCTTGCTTCTTTAAGCTCCTTTAGTCTGTCCATTGGTTACCTCAAATAATTTTTGCATCAATGACACTCCATTATACCATTTCAACACTTTTGACGAAGTGGCAAATTATTTTACGGGCTAGTAGCCTCAAGACTAACAGTATATTGAATTTCTAGTGCTCTTTCATCATCTCTTATAACTTCGTAACTATCGTCAAGAGGATCCATCGTGAACGTTTTGTATTTTCCACTTGGGTCTTGGATTGTAAAAGAAAAATCTTTTAGCTTTTTTTCATAAGACTTCCTTATTTTTTCAATCTTACATTGAGTATGTGCGCTGCCCAAATAATACGGCAAAAGAAAATGGGCCTGTCCATCTCCATCAGGGGGATAGGCATGCCCTATTGTCCCTCCCGTTGCAGAGTGTCCATTAACGCTTATGCTTATATTGAATTTGTTTAGCTCATCTTTTGAAAAGTAGTTAGTGTCATCTTTTTTAACGCATACTTTTACCTTCATAAAGATTGCACAAAGTCCAGCAGGACAAGAAACCAAGCTAAAAACTAAACAAATGACTGCAAAAATACTAACTAATTTTTTCATATTAAACCACCGCTCATAAAGATATTTTAACCATTTTTTGCAAAAAATACAAGCTCGTCATTTTGTTATGTAACACCGTCATTCTGAAAGCTCACGGGCTATTTGTCTTTCTTCTTCGGTGACTGTAAGTAGTACTTCATTTGCCATATTTACTCCCTCGTTCTTTTCACAAAGCGTTTTTAACGCTTTTGTTTTTACATCACTTTTGTAATTTCCTAAAAAGCGTATCCAAAAATCCTGTGCCGTGTAGTTAGCAATGTCCTTATCTAAAGT
>JARGFC010000051.1:0-11456 GCA_038397925.1 Treponemataceae bacterium | reverse complement strand
TACAAAACATATGGAAATAACGACAAAATACGGAACAGGTTTGAGAGTTGTGTAATTTAAGAGAGGTACAAAACTTGCGCTAAAGTAGTTCATCAGTGCTGCTGCGTTTGAGAGTTGTGTAATTTAAGAGAGGTACAAAACTGCACATTTCTTGTATTAAAGCTTCTAACGGTTTGAGAGTTGTGTAATTTAAGAGAGGTACAAAACCCTCATCGTCACCGACACAAATTAAAAGCTGTTTGAGAGTTGTGTAATTTAAGAGAGGTACAAAACAATCAAGATTTGAATGGAACAAACAGGTGGGTTTGAGAGTTGTGTAATTTAAGAGAGGTACAAAACAAATTCGTGT
Organism: Treponemataceae bacterium; assembly: GCA_038397925.1. Classification (GTDB taxonomy): domain Bacteria; phylum Spirochaetota; class Spirochaetia; order Treponematales; family Treponemataceae; genus Treponema_B. The sequence continues at coordinate 11,107 of JARGFC010000051.1, read as the reverse complement.
TCTGCAAGATTTCGAGCATTGTTTGAGAGTTGTGTAATTTAAGAGAGGTACAAAACAACAGAAAAATACAATGAAACATTAAACACGTTTGAGAGTTGTGTAATTTAAGAGAGGTACAAAACTCGTTGTACCTCGAATTGAACAGCCCAACCTGTTTGAGAGTTGTGTAATTTAAGAGAGGTACAAAACCCGTTACTATGTTATGCGTAGTCCTGTACTGTTTGAGAGTTGTGTAATTTAAGAGAGGTACAAAACGCAAACAAACTTCCGTCTTACCTTTCGCCTGTTTGAGAGTTGTGTAATTTAAGAGAGGTACAAAACTGCTTTGATAAGATGGGCGAAGGCTATCTAGTTTGAGAGTTGTGTAATTTAAGAGAGGTACAAAACTCGAAAGTGCGCAAAATAATTCTGCCGTCTTGTTTGAGAGTTGTGTAATTTAAGAGAGGTACAAAACCGTTTAAGCCATAGATTTATCTGTCCCAGCGTTTGAGAGTTGTGTAATTTAAGAGAGGTACAAAACATCGTTTTTAGGCGATGTCTTTCGGATACGTTTGAGAGTTGTGTAATTTAAGAGAGGTACAAAACATATACATAGAATTCAGTTCCACCCCAATAGTTTGAGAGTTGTGTAATTTAAGAGAGGTACAAAACAACTCCCGTTTTTTTGAACTACCTGTGATTGTTTGAGAGTTGTGTAATTTAAGAGAGGTACAAAACATATGGTAGTGGCAAGGCTGTATCTATTCTGTTTGAGAGTTGTGTAATTTAAGAGAGGTACAAAACCCCCTGTCTTAGTTGCCTGCGAGTTGGTAAGTTTGAGAGTTGTGTAATTTAAGAGAGGTACAAAACTTGGATAAATTCCCATCTCATCTAGTACTAATTTGAGAGTTGTGTAATTTAAGAGAGGTACAAAACGAGATAATAACTTCTAATTTGAATGGTGAGCGATCGTAAACTAATGATGAGTTTTTTGGCAAATCTGGTAACAAATGGGTTAGGAATTTTTGACGCACAAAAATTCCTAACCCTAAGCGAACTAGAACTACGCTCCCTACCAATGCATAAACAGGCAAGAAGTTAGTTAAAAAATATTTACCCACACACACATTTTTACTGGGTTCAAATATTTTTCGTTACATAAATTCAATTTTTGGATTTGATTAGTTTGCTTGCTTGCCCCTTGCTTTTTTTCTAAAAATTGTGTACAATAACGGACTAACGTATAAGTTTTGGACAAAATAATGGGTGTTTATATTCAAACAGGCGACACAATTGAAAGTTGTAAAAAGAAAGTTTTTGATATGTACGGCAGGGAAAATGTTAATATCATTTCAACAAAATCGATAAAAATCGGGCGATTTTTCGGTTTTTTTCCAAAGGATGCCGTTGAACTTACTTTTTTAGTAAATGAAAACACCACTAAGCAAGCACAAGAAAACCGAGTAAAAAAACTTTCACAGCAAGCTGCCTCCCAAATTGACAGACTAAACAAAAATCAAAAAAAACAGGTGGCTCAAAAGACAAATGTTTCTCCATATCTTAACGAACCTCTTTACACCAATACAGAAAACGATAAAATTCAGCAAGAACAGATTGAAACCCTTCAAATGATGCAAACAAGTATTTCCACTTTGGCGGATAGGGTTGCAAGTTTTACCGCGGGCGCGGGCGAATTTGCAGGCGAAAAACCGAATATAAAAAAACTACGCTCAATATTGGAAGGCAATGCTTTTTCTCCTGAATATATTCGCGAAATAATAAGCTATGTTAGTAAAAACATTTCAATTGATCAAGAAAAAGACTTTGACCTTATTCAAAGGCTTGCTTTAAAACGCATTGCACAATCCATAAAAATTATTTCACTAAAAACGCCCGAAATCAAATCTGATACCCCCGTTGGTTTGACCTTTAGCTTGGTGGGTCCTACGGGTGTTGGTAAAACTACCACTGTTGCAAAATTATGTGCTTATTACTTTTTAGCTCTAGCAAAAACAAAAACTCGAAAACTAAGTGTCGCTGCTATAACAATAGACAATTATCGAATTGGTGGTTGGGAACAAATCCAAAAATACTGTTTACATATGCGACTCCCTCTAACAGTTGCTACAAATGCTGATGAACTTAAAAAAGCAGTAACTGACAACAAAGAAAAATATGATGTTATTTTTATCGATACGACAGGGCGTAGCCCAAGTGACAAGGTTAAAATTAGTGAAATGTTTGAATGTTTTTCGGGGCTTGAAAACGATGTAAAGTTTTTTTTAGCAATAAACGCTTCGACACAAAGTGCCGACCTTGAAAAAATAATGGAAGCATACTCCGACTTTCCATATTTTGCCTTTATAATAACCAAAGTCGATGAAACTTCATATTTTGGTGGACTAATCAGTGCTTTAGAAAAAAGCGACATCCCCATTGCATACATCACGACTGGACAAACTGTACCAACGGATATAAAACTTGCAAGCAAGAGCTTTTTATTAAAAAAGCTAATCGGTTTTGACAACATCGAAAGCTTTGTGCAAGAAAACTTTGCAGAAAAAGCCGGAGATGAAATTGTATGGAGATAGCATTTACGAAAACAAAAACAAATCGGGCAACCTAAAATAATTTTTCATTGAGATTTCAGTTTGAATTTCATCTGAGCTTTGCACCCCAATTTTAAAATAATAGTTAAGTGGGTCGTAACCTTCTGTGTTAACTGAAATCGAAAAAGGAAAAACTTCGTTTAGCCCTGCTTTCGTAGCTCTAACATATTTTGGCAAAAATGTAAAAGTGCCTGCAGTTTTTTCAGATATAGTGTAAGGATTATCCCAAAGTACATTCATCTGCTCCACAAGGGTATTAGCAATTTTTAAGCTAACCTGAATATTACTTACAGGACTGAAAGTTTTTCCATTGAGAATTCGCCCCGTAATTGCGGGGAAGTTAAACACAGGGGCATCCCATTCTTCTAACACCCGTTCGTGCGGACGCTTGTTTGTGGCAACTCGCCTCGCCCCCTCAACAATTAAAGTCGCAATATCGGCATTAAGTTGCTCAGTTTTTAAGTTATTCGGTTGAACAAAATGTGCCAAGCCTCGACTTGACTTTATATAATGTGGCTTGATTCTATTTAGAACATAACATATCGTGTCAAGGCGACATTGTGGACAAGCACAGATTAGCCAACTCGGTGTGTCAGTTATTAAATCATCATAAAATTTATTGACTTCAGTAAAAACTAAGTCTTCCATTACATTATGTATTGATGCCATAATCATTCCTCGATACACAATTGTGCCTTATTTTGATAATTTTGTCAAGAGGTAAAATGTTCAATATTTAAAAAAAATACAAGCTCACAATATTGTGAGCTTGTATTTTTTGCTTTAACTTTTAAGTGTAAGCTTTTACTTTAAGCGGTATCGAATTGTAGAAAAGGTTTCGCCACTTCGCTCAATCTCAAACCAAACTTCCTTGTGTCCTTTTGAAAGCTCAGCATAAAATTCTTTTAAATTGGCAACACTCACATCGTTTACCTTTTTGATAATATCGCTATTTTTTAAGCCCATCAAAACAGCAGGTGTCTTTGTTTGAATTGCAACAACCAAAACGCCGTTTTTATTTTTTAGTTTTAACTCTTTTACTACCTCATCAGTAATTGGATGGGCAGAAAAACCGGGCCAAAGCTTTGATGAATCGCTAACAATCGCTTCATCTCGCTCATCAATTTTTACATTAAGGTTAAGTTCTTTACCATCGCGAATAACAGCAAAGCTTGCACTTTCGCCCGCTCGCAAATCTCCAACATCTCGTATAAGTCCTTCATACGAAGTTATTTTTTTACCATTTAATTTTGTTATAAAGTCGCCGGGTAAAATGCCACCCTTATGTGCGGGTGAACCTATAAACAACTGAACCACAAGCGCCCCTTTTTTATTCTTTAAACCTAAGCTTTCAAGAAGTTCTTCAGAGGTTTCAGTAAGCTGAACACCTAACCATCCATATTTAACTTGACCATGAGATATGAAGTCATCAATAGCTTTTTTTACATTGTTAATTGGAATAGAAAAACCTAAACCCTGTGAGCCTCCACTTGACGAAGCAATCCAGTTATTTATTCCAATAACTTCACCGTAAATGTTTACAAGCGGTCCACCTGAGTTACCTTGGTTAATAGCAGTATCCGTTTGTAAAAAATCGTTTATATTTCTGCGGTCAGGACCACCAGAACGCCCTATCGCACTAATAATCCCGCTTGTAACCGAAGACTCAAACCCCATCGGTGAGCCAATCGCAAAAACAGGATCACCAACTCGAACAATATCCGAATCACCTAAAACCATAACAGGAAGCTCTTGGTCATATTCAAAAGAAACAAGAGCAATATCCCTGCGAGAATCTGTTCCAACAAGTTTTGCCTCAACATGCTCGCCATCATTTAAAACAACCGTAATTTCAGTAGCATTTCCAATAACATGCTGATTTGTCAAAACATAATAAGTCTTGCCGTTTTGACTTACAATAAAACCCGAACCTAAAGCCCTTGACTTATATTCTCTTTCACCACCGTCCCCATTCGGTCCCCATCCAAAAAAGTCAAAAAAATCAAACTCAGGAAGCTGAACCGTTTTTGTTTCAACAACCGTTATTGTAACAACCGAAGGTAAAACATAAGAGGCAAGCTCTCGATTTGCTTTTTGCAAACTTTCTAAAAATGAAATAGACGAACTTGAAATTTTCCCACCAACACCCGTGCTTGCATAAGCAGTCACAGTGTTAGCATCGCCCCCGCTAGAACAGCGAGCTGAAATAAAAGTCAGCAAAAAAGCAAAAAAAACCAAACTCAAAAAAAACTTTGAACCCTTTTCTATCTTTTTCATATATTCTCCGTTTATTTTTCTATCACATATAAAAACTACTAAGGGGGTAAAAAAGTTACTAACAAAAAAATTATTGGAATGCTATTAAAAAAACTCCATAATTAAATAATTTGGGCGTTCCCGCTCGCAAATACCTATTTGCTATCGAAATAAGTTTTTATAGTGGGGGCGTTTACACTTTAGCTAGGAGCGTAGCTCTGGTTTGCTTAAGCGGGAATTTTTTCTCCAAAAAATTCCCGCCCTCGTTGCTACTTCAGCGTTGAAACTTATTCGCTAGTTTAAGACCGCTCGTTATCCGAGACGAGCGGAATGGCGTTTTTCGCAAGTAAGGCTTGTCTTATTAAATGTTAATTTTAAGAAAAACTGTCCATCTTTATAAGTGTTCAAAACTCATCTTGTAATTTATTTAAATTTTTGGTATCATTAGAGACAGAGTATTTTAAGGAGACCTTTATGGATATTTATAAAGATTGTGAAGACAAAATGAAAAAGACTTTGACTTCGATGGAAAATGAATTTACAGGGTTGAGGACGGGGCGTGCTTCAACTACGACCTTTGAAAAGATACTTGTAGAAAGTTATGGAACATCGACACCCTTGAATCAGCTTTCGACTATTTCAGTGCCTGATGCAAGGTCGGTGGTAATTCAGCCTTGGGACAAAAATTTGGTTGGGGAAATTGAACGGGCAATTTTGAAAGCGAATTTGGGGGTTACGCCTTCAAATGATGGTAAGCTTATTCGTATTTCGATTCCACCTCTGACTGATGAAAGACGACAAGAAATTGTAAAGCAAACAAAAAAGATTTCGGAAAATTATAAGGTAGCAATTCGTAATATTCGCCGAGATGGTATTGATGAGGCAAAGAAGGCGGAAAAAGCTAGTGAGTTTACAGAGGATGAATTGAAAACGATGGAAGATAAAATTCAAAAACTCACCGACACTTATACTGACAAAATTAATAAACTTCTAGAAGCAAAAGAAAAGGAAATAATGGAAGATTAGACTTGATATTTTGCTTTGGGGCGGTTTATGGACTTAAAACACATAGCGATTATAATGGACGGAAATGGGCGTTGGGCAAAATTGCGGGACAAGGCTCGTTCGTTTGGGCATCGGGAAGGTTTGAATACAGCTAAAAAAATTGTGAAGGCGGCTTCGGATCTTGAGATTGATTATATAAGTCTTTATGTGTTTTCGTCTGAAAACTGGAAACGGGCAGAGTCGGAAGTTGGCTTTTTGATGGGTTTAATTGAAAAGCATCTTTTGGCAGAATTTGAGTTTTATAAAGCAAATAATATTCGGATTTTGCATATTGGTGATATTTCTGCTCTGCCCCTTGCTGTACAAAAAGCTATAAAAAAGGCAGTTGCAGACACGGCTCATTTTACAGGAACTTCTGTGGTTTTAGCAATAAATTATGGGGGACAGGATGAAATTTTTCGTGCTACAAAAAAAACTTGTGAAAGTTTTGTACTTTCAGGTAAAACTTTAGACAAACTCAAACCCGAAGATTTTACTCAGCATTTAGACACAGGGAAACTTCCTCCCGTTGACCTTTTAATTCGCACAGGTGGCGAAAAACGAATTAGCAATTTTTTTCTTTACAGTGCAGCTTATGCCGAGCTTTATTTTTCTGATAAGCTTTGGCCCGACTGGACTGAAGAAGACTTACACCTTGCTATAGCTGATTTTAAAAAACGGGACAGACGGTTCGGGGATGCGAAGTAAGAGAGATAGGAAATAACGAAATTGTAACCGGCGATTTAATCATTACGGAATTTTTGCAAAAGTTCAAAGACGGTTTTATTTTCAATTGAATATTAGTATTTCATCTAAAAATGTTTATCCAAATATTCAAATGTTTCAGCCAAGTCTTCAAAACGCAAAGTCGCAAATGAGTCCAAATTAGTAGCTTGGGCATTTACAATGACGAGTTTTCCACCTGAACGCAATGTAATTTCGGGGAGAGCAGCCGCAGGATACACGGTTAAGCTAGAACCCAAAACCAACATTAAGTCCGCCGCCTTTGCGTGTTTTTCTGATTCCATTAAAGCCCGCATTGGCAGAGATTCGCCGAAAAATGTAATTTCGGGTTTTAAGACACCACTACATTTTTTACACTTGGGAACTTCACCCGTGCGTGCGGTTTTTTCTACATCTGCAAAGCTTTCAGTAGCGCCACATTTTTGGCATTTGTGTACCGACGGCGAACCGTGAACTTCAAACACTTTTTCGCTTCCAGCTTTTTGGTGAAGCAAATCAATATTTTGCGTAATAATTGCCTTTAAGATTCCCGCCTTTTCGAGTTTTGCCAAAAAAGTATGAACAATGGCAGGCACCTTTTCTTCAAGCCCATAAATAAAATCCTTTGCCAATCGATAATAAACACTCGGATCTCGCCGAAAAACATTTATATCAAACATTTTTTCTGTTTCAGGTTGCTTGTACAAACCATCTTTTCCCCGAAAGTCTTTAATTCCTGAAAGCGTGCTAATCCCCGCACCCGTAAAAGCTACACAATGCTTTGATTCTCGAATTAAGTCAACAAGAGCATCTAAATTTTTCATAGCTCAATGATAACATTTTTGGATAAATGGTGCAAGAGGGATATTTTTGTGTTTAACCTTTGTAAGACTTGTCCGTGCCCTGCAAAAAACGCCTATCTCCTTGCTGTAGATGGGCAAGGAGTCTTAAACCTAGCGAATGAGTTTTAACGCTGAAGTGGCAACGAGGGTGGGAATTTTTGAGACAAAAATTCCCACCTAAGCAAGCCAGAGCTACGCTCCTCGCTGTAGCGTAAACTTTGTAAAAACACTTATCTCACTCGCCACGTACGGCGAGCTAGAACAAAGCAACAACAATGTTTTGCAACAAATCATTTTGTCAAGTTGCAAAACTCGTCCACATTGAAAAAATATGGACATTTTTTCAATGTGAGCGTTAGGGATAGTAGGGGAGCGAAAGCATTTTTTCAAAAATGATTTCGCTGTACATTTTTGCACATTATTTATGTGCAAAAATACCGATAGCCCCGAATAGCCCGACCCGAGCGATAGCGAGGGGAACGCCCAAATGCTAATAAGCTCTTGATTTAAATTTTATTTTGGGTAAAATGAAAGTATGAAAGTTTTAGTAATCGGTGGAGCAGGTTACATCGGTAGCCATGTGGTAAAAGCACTTATGTCTGCGGGGCATAAAATTACTGTTTTTGATAATTTATCAAGTGGTTTGTTGCAAAATCTTTTTCCTGAAAATGAATTTGTACCGGGTGATACGCGAAATGTAGCGGACTTGGAACGAGTGTTTTCTCGTGGTTTTGATGCGGTGGTTTATTTGGCGGCATTGAAGGCAGCTGGAGAATCAATGTTTGTGCCTGAAAAATATGCCTTGAATAATATTTCCGCCACGATAAATGTGTTGAACGCTTGCTTAAAACATAATTGTATGAAGTTTGTTTTTTCTTCATCGGCGGCGATTTATGGAAGTCCGAAGTATTTGCCGATGGATGAAGGGCATGAAAAAAATCCTGAAAATTATTATGGTTTTACAAAACTTGAAATTGAGGCAAATTTGGAATGGTTTTCAAAACTGCGAGGTTTGCGATTTGCGGCTTTGCGTTATTTTAATGCGGCAGGTTATGATGTGGATGGTTTTCCTTGTGGCTTGGAACAGGAACCGCAAAATCTAATTCCTCGCATTATGGAAGTTGCTTGCGGAATAAAACAAGAGTTAAAAGTTTTCGGTGATGATTATGATACGCCTGATGGTTCTTGCGTGCGGGATTATGTGCATGTTTCGGATTTGGCTAAAGCTCATGTTGACGCTATTGATTACATAACTAAAAACGACAAGGATTTGCAAGTTAATCTTGGTAGCGAAACCGGAATTTCGGTTTTGGAAGTTTTGGAAGCGAGTCGCAGAATCACAGGGAAAAAAATCCCCGCACAAATTACTGAACGGCGAGCTGGCGACCCCGCCTCGCTTTATGCAACTTCAAAACTTGCTCGAAAAACAATAGACTGGAATCCAAAGTTTTCTGATTTGGATACTATTGTTAGTTCGACTTGGGCGGTATACAAAAAACTTTTGTAGGGGTTGATTACTTGAAAAAAAGTCTCCCTTTGTATACAATTAAACCGATATGCAAAGAAATAAGTGAAGTCTTTAACGATGGCACTACAAAGCTTATCGTAAACACAAAGGCTTCAGAAAAAGCAGAACCAGAACTAAAAGCTTTATTGCAATATATGAACGGAATGCCCGCAACGACTGAGTTTACTAAAAAGCTAGATGAAAAAATAAAGGCAATAAAGCAAAATGAAGCTAGGAGGAAAGAATATATGAACATAAACGCATTTGAAATGGATGCCGCCGAGATGGTAAAAACGAAGGAATAGCAATTGGTTTAATGAAAGGTAAACTAGAAACTGTTAGAAAAATGAAATACAAGGGGTTTAATACTGCCAATATTTCTGATTTAACAGGTCTTTCTGAATCAGAAATCGATGAGTTGTAAAATATATTAAAAATCAAATACTAAGCAGAATGCTCGTAATAAAGATTTTACAAAAAACTCGACACCAGGTTTTTCAAAGAACTTTCTTAATCAAGACTTTTTGCGTTTTAGTTCAATTATTCCATATCATAAAAGTAAACAAACTTTTATGATATGGAAATGAAAAAAATGCTTATTTGAAGTGCATTATAGGTTTCAGTATTGAAACTATAAAAAAGACTTTATGAAATTTTGATATCATATGGGAGTTTATATGAAAAGAAATTATTGGAAACACAGGATAGATCATGAATATCCATTATCTTTGTCGTTTTTAAAGGCTGGTTTTTTACCTATTGGATTTTTTGATATTTTAAATGAGAAAGATTTTATTAAAAAATCTTTAGCCACTGATAGAAAATCTTATTTTGATAAAATATTTGAAGATTATTTTGAAGATAATAACAACGGTAAAGCTTTGTGGAATTTTATTGCTAAAATGAAAAAAGGAGATATTGTTGTAGTTCCCCTACCCAAAAAAAACGGTAAACAGTGTATCATAATATGTGAGTTAACTGGAGATATAGTAAAAAAATCACGGACTTACCAAAATTACCTAATTTAATTGAAAGACAAACTGATATTGGTTTTTATCAAGAGATAAAATTACTTACTCAAAAGATTGATATTCATGAGATTGACTATATACCAAAAAATTTAAAAAATAGCTTACTTGATCGACATACAACAGTACAAATCAAAGAAGATTTTTATGATGTTATCGATAAAATTATTTCAGATTTTAAAGATCCGGTCTAGAAACGGCTAAGAAAATAAAATACAGAGGGTTTAATACTACCGATATTTCTGATTTAACAGGTCTTTCTAAATCATAAATTGATGAGTTGTAAAACATCCTGAAAAGCAGAGACTGAATGAATTGCCGTGAATAGAATATGTATAAAAAATTCTTGTACAGTAAGCGAACCAGAGCTACGCTTCTTGCTCAATCGTACCTAACAAAATAAGAAAAATGTTATAAATTGCAAGAGATATCGCCCAGTTTTTATAAAAGTTCTGCAATATTTTCATAAACATCCATTTGTAGTTAGGTATTTGTGTAACTTTCTTGGGTAGTTATTCATCAAATTTTGGTTTTCAAGCAGGAATAATCGCGGCAGAAAGCTTAATTGTAATTTTTATAGTTTTTTATGTATTGGTGCTATATATAAAAACATCTTGTAAAAAACAAAATTAGCGTACTCGAAAAATTCGCCATAGTGAACAAACTTCAGTTTGCGAATGTGGCGAATTTGCAAAAGCGTAAAGAGCCTTTGTCTTTAGACAAAATAACCATCAAAAACTTTGAAAAAACGTGCCGATAAAAACTTATCTTTGGTGATGTGTGGTGTTAGTATTACCTATGAAAACGGGGCTAAAGTCGCAACTTGTTTTTATACTAATATTTATAAAAAGTCTAAAATTGTTTTGTTGTATGATTTACAAAAGAAAATCGCCGATTGTGCAAGCCAGCCTAAAAAGGCTAAAAGGCAAAAGAAAAGGCGAGAGCCTTATTTTTATTCGGGAACTGATTTAACCGCATTTTTAAACAACATTTAATTTTGCCGACTAAATGGTCGGCTCATTAAATGGTCGAGTTTGCACTTAGAATTTAACATTGTGCAAACTCGCATTATCGTAGTGTACGCTAAGGCGTACGGAAATTCGTCGCTCTCGTGAACTG
>JARGFC010000050.1:0-45754 GCA_038397925.1 Treponemataceae bacterium | reverse complement strand
AAAACATTGACAGCTTTAACCGTTATGTTTTCAGTTTCGCCAACACCAACACCGACTAAATAGAGTTTTCCCATTCAAACAAGTTTAATAAAACTTAATAATTTGTCAACCTTAAGATTTTTTTTGTTAGGAAGTTATTTGAGTGTTTTTAAAAGTCTATAATCTTTTTGCAAGTTCTTCCCAGTCTTTTAATAAGTTTTCATATTTTGATTTTAGCTCATTGATTTTTGTTGCTAGGTTTCGACTTTTTTCTTCATCAGAATAAATTTCGGGTTTTGAAAATTCGTTTTGGGCTTTTGCAATTTTTGTTTCTAGTTCTTCGATTTCCTTTAATAAAGCTTTTTCCCTGCGTTCCAGTTTTTGACGCTCTGCTCGTAGTGCTTTTTGCTCTGCATAAGAAAGAATCTTTTTATCAAGCTTGTTTTTTTCTTTAGAAAAATCTTTAGATGAAGTCGCTTGAATTTCCATTTCAGCTTGTTGTGCATCTCGAGAGTATAAATAATAGTCATAAGTTCCCGGATAATTTTTGATAAGCGAAGGCGAAAAAAAATTGTCTTCACTTGGCGGACTTAATTCTAAAACATTTGTTGCAAGCTTTTGAATAAATTCTTTGTCGTGTGAAACAAAAATAATAGTACCCCCGAAATTTTTCAATGCATCAATAAGGGCATCTTGAGAGTGCATATCTAAGTGGTTTGTTGGCTCGTCTAAAATTAGCAAATTATGTTTTTTCAAAAGTAAACGCAAAAGCGAAAGCCTACTTTTTTCGCCACCTGACAAAACTGAAATAGGTTTGTAAATATCATCTCCCCGAAATAAAAAAGCGGCTAGCATATTTCGCAAATTAGGAATAAGTTCCATTGGAGCCTCGTTTTCAATTAAGCTTATAACTTTGGTTTCCCCTTGCAGTTTTGCCGATGCATCTTGAGAAAAATATCCGATATCAATTCCCGCTCCTTCTTTTCGCGTTCCTTCAAACTCATTGTCTTGTCCCGCCATTATTCGTAAAAGAGTTGACTTGCCTGCACCATTTTTTCCAAGCAAAACTAAACGCTCATTTTTTTCTAAAACAAAATCAAAATTGGAAATAACTTTTTTATTACCAAAGCTTTTAGAAATATTTTCAAGGTTTAAAACTATTTTTCCGGAATGTGGAGCTTCGGGAAAACTAAACTTTATCTTTTTAAATTGTTCAGGAATTTCGATTTTGTCCATTTTTTCCAAACGGCGAATCCTGTCTTGCACCATCGCAGCCTTACTTTTGTTATAACGAAAGCGACGGATAAAGTCTTCTGTTTTTTTTATTTCGTCTTGTTGTTCGTTGTAAGCTTTTACTGTTTGAGCAAGTTCTAGTTTTCGTTGCTCTTCGTACTTTGTATACGAACCCGAATATTTTGTAAGCTTGCTATTAAAAAGTTCATAAGTTTCATTTACAGTTGCATCCAAAAAAGCCCTATCGTGACTTATGAGCAAAAAACCACCCTTGAAATTTTTCAAATAATTTTCAAGCCAAGCACGAGCTTCCAAGTCCAAATAGTTTGTAGGCTCATCCAAAACTAAAATATCTGCCCCCTTCAGCAAAATTTTCGCAAGGGCAATTCGCATTTGCCAGCCACCCGAAAACTCGTCCGTAAGTCTTTCCATATCTCTTTCGGCAAACCCCAAGCCCGCGAGCACTTCATTGATTAGAGCTTCTCGGCGATGCCAACCACTTGCTTCCAATGCTACCTGCAAACTATAAAAATTTTCAGCAAGGCGTTTTTGCTCAGAAAGATTTTTTTCTGTTTCTAAATTTATGCCAACAGTATCCAAGTCCGCTAAAATTTTTTTCGCTTTCGAAAAAGCCTTTTCCACTTCAGCGTATAAACTTAGCCCGCTATGCATAATTCCACTTTGAGGCAGGTATGCAACTTCGGTATTTTTTTCCACAGAGATTTCACCCTCATCAAAAGTTTGTAACCCCGCAATAATTTTCATTAGAGTAGATTTTCCCGCTCCGTTCGCACCCGTTAAAGCAGCCTTCGACCCCTCTGATAAAATAAGTGTTACATCCTTTAAAATATCACGCTCTCCGAATGAAAGAGAAATTTTTGAAAGTTGAACAAATACCATAAAGTCTCTCGCAAATTTTCATTCTATCTTTTTAAGAAAATTTTTACAAGGCTCAAGTTTTAAATCTATCTTTAAATTTTAACCTAAATAAGACTGTCCTTACTTGCGAAAAACGGCGCTCCCGACACGGATGTTTTTTAAGGTGACCGCTCTTGGATAACTCAGGCTCGCAAACTAACGATGAGATAAAACACAAATCTGGCAAAGTCGGGCGGGAATTTTTTCTCCAAAAAATTCCCGCCTAATCGAGCCAGAGCTACGCTCCTCGCTGAAGCATAAATTTTACATCAAAAAATTTCAAACAATTTTTTCTAAAGTATTGACTTTTTTTGAAGTTTCTTTTATAATTGACAAATTTTTTGAGAGGTAAAATATGGCACATTTTTATGATGAACCTTCGCATACTTTTAGCGAATATCTTTTGATTCCACGATATACTTCACATGAGCATACTCCGGATAATGTTTCTCTGAAAACTCCACTGACGCGTTTTCGGAAAGATGAAGAACCAGCGATTAGTTTGAATGTGCCTGTTGTTTCGGCAATTATGCAATCAGTTTCAAATGATAAAATGGCAATAGCTTTAGCTCGTGAGGGCGGGCTTTCATTTATTTTTTGTTCGCAATCTGTGGAAAATCAATCAAAGATGGTGGAAAAGGTTAAAAATTACAAGGCAGGTTTTGTAGTTAGCGATTCCACTTTAAAAGAGGATGCAAGCCTGCAAGATGTTTTAGATTTAAGTGCTCGGACAAAACATACAACAATTGCAATAACTGATGACGGTAATCCACACGGAAAGCTTTTAGGAGTTGTAACAAGTCGGGATTATCGTATTGGTAAAACGCCAATTGATGCCAAGGTAAAAGAGTTTATGACACCTATCGAAAAATTACAGTTTGCATATGACGGGGTTTCTTTAAGTGAAGCGAATGACAAAATTTGGGAGCACAAATTGAACTCTTTGCCCGTTATAACAAAGGAAGGAAATATGGTTGCCTTTGTTTTTCGAAAAGACTACCAAAACAATAAAGAAAATCCCAATGAGCTTTTAGACGACGAAAAGCGTTTTATGGTAGGTGCGGGTGTAAATACTCGGGACTATAAAGAACGCATTCCCGCTTTGGTAAAGGCTGGGGTAAATGCTTTGTGTTTGGACTCCTCTGATGGTTTTTCACAGTGGCAGGCAGATGCTATAAAATATACAAAAGAAAATTTCAATGTACCTATCGGGGCGGGCAATGTGGTAGATGCTGACGGTTTTAACTTTTTAGCGGATGCAGGTGCTGATTTTATAAAGGTTGGAATTGGTGGTGGTTCAATTTGTATTACCCGAGAAACAAAGGGAATTGGTCGAGGACAGGCAACCGCTGTTATTGAAGTAGCAAAGGCTCGGGACGCTTATTTTGAAAAAAATGGAGTTTACATTCCAATTTGCTCAGATGGCGGAATCGTCTTTGACTATCATATGACTCTTGCTTATGCGATGGGTGCGGACTTTTGTATGCTTGGGCGATATTTTGCTCGCTTTGATGAAAGCCCAACTAATAGAGTTCTCGTAAACGGCAATTATGTAAAAGAGTACTGGGGTGAAGGCTCAGCCCGAGCTCGCAACTGGCAGCGTTATGACTCTGGTGGCGATGCAAAACTTTCGTTTGAGGAGGGCGTGGATTCTTATGTACCCTATGCAGGAAAACTCCACGACAACCTCCAAGTAACCCTAGAAAAAATAAAGGCAACAATGTGCAACTGTGGTTCGCTAAGTTTGGCTGAACTTCGTAAAAATGCAAAGCTTACCCTCGTTTCTGCAGCGAGCATTGTGGAAGGTGGACCTCACGATGTTATCTTGAAGGATTCACAAAGCTCGAAGTTTTAATCTTTCCTTACGAGCCTAAAGCTTAAACTTTAGGCTACTTTTTGCAGTGCAGAATTTATAAGTTGAGAAAAAAACTACACTTTGTATTTAGGCATTTCACCTTTAAGTTCTTCGTCTTAAAATCTTCCATCTGATGCTATTTGCAAAGTTGAACATTTTATACAGGAGGGGTTTATACACAAAATCGTAGGTGCCGACATACTCAACCAACTGAGGATTATAACCCGCCTTGAATTTGTGAAAACCAAACCAACTATCATTTTCGTCAGGCTTTGGTCCTAAACAACCCCAAAGATCAAAATTCATACAATTGTGCTCTTTCCCGTATTTTATTGCAGTCCACATAACAAGATTATTTGGCATTACATTTCGATGTTCGTTTGAAGAAGCCCCATAAGGATAATATAATTTCCCGTTAAATTTAAACAAAACCCAAGCAGTTAAAATTTGTTCTTCGTAGTGTGCTTCTAAAACTGTAATTCTATCTTCAGGAAAATATTCCAAAAGTCTTAAAAAATAGGTTTCATTGTGGTTAAAAAAACCTTGTCTTGCCGTTGTTTCCTTCATCAAGCGGATGTAGTTTTTCATCCCCTCTTTTGTTGGGTTTGGTAGTACCTTTACACCCCTACGCTTAGCCAATCGAGTATTGTACCTTGTTTTCGAATGGAAATTTTTCATAAGGGTCTCTTCAGACGGCTGCAAATCCAAATGAAAATCATATACAGTAAAAAGCGATTTACCACTGATACCGCCATTTTCAAGCAAAAACTTTTTCAGATTTTCAAATTGTTCATTGTTCTCAGTAACTCCCGTTTCAATATCTACATTTCTAAAAACATTGGGCTCCGTTTTTATAAAGATAGCTTTATGCTTTTTTGCAATTTCTTTCATTGTAGGAATAAGTTCCTTGTATTTTAATGAACATCGTCCGGCATATCCAACAGTCATGTTTACTTTCGGTAACTTTGAAAAAACTATTTGAATACCATCAATCAATTTGTTGTTTTTAAAAACCCCAAGTCGCTCCACTTTTGCACCAAAACTTTTTTTAAAATCACCCCAAGCCCAACTTTGAATCGGGTGACCAGCAATTAAATCATATTCTTCAATAAACTTATCGTCTAAAATTTTTACTTCAATCACAAAAAACCTCATCATATTATAGCATATTTTGTATATTTATAAAAGACATTTTTGAATATAAGCTACGGCAATAAAGAGGCGAGTAACCAAATCTATACCCAAGTTAGCCCTACACAAACAACAGTGCTAGTAATTTTGCTTTAACTTTTGTACAACTATCCTTAACTTGCGAAAATCGCCACTCTCGCCACGGACGACGAGCTAGTACAAAACAACGGCGATGTTTTGCAATAAGCAAAATATTCAAGGTGGGCTTTATTAGATGGGCGATGGGTCTGTAAACTAACTGTGAGCTAAAACGCAGAACTGGCAACGAGGGCGGGAATTTTTGACGCACAAAAATTCCCGCTTAAGCGAACCAGAGCTACGCTCCTCGCTATGCATTTACTCGCCAGTAAAAACTGTCATTTGTTTTTTTGCAAAATCTCGATTAAGTTTTTCACCTTTGGCACTCGCCCGCTTACAACCAGCTTTCCGTTTATCATAAGAGAAGGTGCTGTCATTACACCCAAGTTTACAATTTCCACTAGGTCTTCAACTTTTTCAATTTCAGCTTCAATGCCAAGTTGCGTTAAAGCTTCCTGCACATTTTTATAAAGCTCATTACATTTATCACAACCTGTTCCGATTACCTTTATTATCATTTTCACCTCTCGCTAATTTTTTAATTTCATTGGCTCTCTAACAATTTTTTTCCACGCATTATCAACACTGCGAATCACCTTCGGTCCAATTTTCGAAAGAAAAACAAGTTGCGAAATTTCTCTTTCGGAGCAGGGCTTAAAATCAATTAGCTTTTCCACAACATCTACTTGATGCCATCCCTCGCTCAAATGAAAAAAACCTTTGATGCGAAAACAATCGGGCAGAACGCTTTTCAAAAACTCGGTAAGCATTTCTTTCGAGATAGTAGCACTACTTTCCAGAGAAATCGTTTTAGGTTTGTTTTCAACTGTATTGCTAGAATCTTCACAAGCTGCCCACTGCAACGCCATAAGATTTTCTTCCAAAAACTTAAAATCTATTTTTCCATTTTCGCTTTTAACAATTTTACAAATAGGATTGATTTCTTTTACAGTTTTAATAACTTTCTCCAACTGAACATCATCCACCAAATCAATTTTATTTATAACAGCCATATGACAGTGAGCAAGCTGGCGGTCTACAGTTTCAACATCAGCAACTTGCGTCAAAAAATTCACTGCGTCAATCAAGCAAATCACTCCTTTGAAATCATAAACATCACCTGCAAGCTTATTTACCGCAGCTAAAATTTCTTCAATGTTAGATGGGTCTGCCAAACCTGAACTTTCAACAAACACATATTCCAAGTCTAACTTGCCCATTTCCGCCAGTGCTTGCACAAAAGATAATTTTAAGCAAGAACAAAAAATAGAGCCACGATTAATTTCAGTCATTTCAATCCCGTTGCGATTGATAAGCTCCCCATCAATTCCAAGCTTGCCAAACTCGTTTTGAATAATCCCTATTTTTTTATCTGCAAGCTCGTTCAAAAGATTTAACAAAAAAGTAGTTTTTCCCGCTCCGAGAAAACCCGTTAACACATATAGTTTTTTCTTTGTCATTTTAACTCTCCTCGTTGGCATTATAATAAATTTAATTTAACAATAAATAAGAAAACATATTAAAAAGATAACCGACTACGATTATCCCAACCACACAAATACTTACAAATAAAACAAGTAGCTTTGGTTTAATTGCTCGCTTTAGCATAATTAAAGACGGTAAAGATAAAGTTGTAACCGCCATCATAAAACTTAAAACCGTACCTAGCAATGCCCCTTTCGCTAACAGAGCTTCCGCCACAGGAATTGTTCCGAAAATATCACCATACATCGGCACTCCAACTAAGGTTGCAAGCAAAACACCAAAGGGATTATTTCCTCCAAGTATTTTTTCAATAATTGTTTTTGGAATCCAATTGTGAATAAAAGCCCCAACTCCAACGCCAAGCAAAATGTAAGGTAGTACTTTTTTAAGCGTATCTAAAACTTGAGTTTTCGCAAAGTTTAATCTGTCCGTAAATGATAGCGAAGGTGCATCAAGCTCTGCCTGTTTTGCATTTAAAATAAAGTCTTCGACATATTTTTCCATATTCATTTTTTCAATGATCACTCCGCCTACAACCGCAATCATCAAACCTGTTACAACATAAGCTAGTGCGACTCGCGTACCAAAAACACTCATAAGAATTACAAGACTTCCCAAGTCTACCATTGGCGACGATATTAAAAACGAAAATGTAACACCCAAAGGCAAGCCCGCACTTGTAAAACCCATAAAAAGCGGAATAGACGAGCATGAGCAAAACGGCGTTACCGTTCCCAATAATGCTGAGATAATTTTTGCACTTACGCCTTTGAATTTACTCAATATTTTTTTACTCTTTTGTGGTGGAAAATAACTTTGAATATAAGATATAATAAATATCATTGTGCATAAAAGTATAACTATTTTAATAAAATCATAAACAAAAAAATGCAGGCTACCTCCAACCCTGCTATTTATATCAACCCCGATTCGCTGCAACAAAACTCCAACTAAATCATTTAACCATTTCATTCCTAATATTTGTTTTTGAATAAAATTCCAAATCATTTTTCCTCCTTATCGCAACATAAATTTTTTATGTATTTTTTAAACTTGCATAAAGTTTTTTTGTTAATCGAATAATGATTCCATTTTCCGTCCCGCCTTGTTTTTACTAAATCACATTCTTCTAAAAGCTTCATATGGTAGGACAATGTTGGCTGAGTAATTTGAAAATACTCCAAAAGTTTGCACGCACATTTTTCATCGCAAGCCGAAAGAATCTCAATAATTTGCAAACGGTTCGTATCACCCAACGCCTTACAAATTAAGGCAACATCAATCGAGTTCATATTCTCTCCTGTTAGATAGACATCTATCTATACTATATTAAATAAATAAATATTTGTCAATACATTTTTTTATTTTGTCAAGGCTCAAACTACTTTTTAACATTTATAAGACATATGTTTTTTTGTTAAAACTTTTTCCTGTGTCTCGTTAGGAGACACAGGTCTTAAACTCACGCTGAAAATTTTTCCCTAAAGTAGAAAATTTATCCTAAAACTAGCCTTGAATTTTTTACGATTAATCAAAGCAAAACCCAAATTTACGCCCACGCTTTTTAATCTACGAAGTGAATGAAACATAAAAGCTTAAAGTAAAAAAACAAGGGTGCATTTGCACACTCTATTTCACTTGCTGTTTTAAAGCTTATATCCAAAAAATTATTTTGAAAAAAGTGAAAAACTTTTAAATATAAACAAAAAGGACTTGATTTTTCTGGAAGAATTTATGAAAATTTTTGGTTTTGCTTTTCCGAACAATTTTGTTTTAAGCACAAGTAAGTTATTTCTGTTCTTGCAAACTATTTGAGGGCTACAAAAAAGCTTTCCTGTTAAATAAATATAATTAGTTACAGGATACTAAAGTAAAAAAAGGTTGTCTAATTAACAACCTTTTTTTACTGCATAAAAACAATGACCGAAGATTATTTTTTGTTTTTGTGTCGGTTCCTTCTGAGCTTTTTCTTTCTTTTATGCGTTGAGATTTTTTTTCTTTTTCTTTTTCGTCCACAGGGCATATTCCACTCTCCTATTAAATGATATTTCGAGAACTGTATCATAATTTTAAAAAAATGTCAATACTTTAAAAAAAATATATATTTTAAAATATCAACTTTCAGCCCCTGCCCATAGCTGGAAGATTTTCACAAAGTACGGTTTGTTTTATAAAGGCTAAAAATAAAAAAATCAAACTCTTATATTTTTTCTAAAAAAATGGTAAACTCGTCTTATGAATAAAGATACAGAAAAATTAGTAAAATTTATTGATGCCTCTCCTTCAATGTTTCACGCCGCCGAAAACGCTGTGAATTATCTGAAGGAAAGTGGTTTTACAGAATTGCGGGAAAACGAAGTTTTTAACTTGGAGCCTCACGGAAAATATTTTATAAATAAATTTTCCAGTGCTATTATTGCTTGGCAAAACGGAAGTGATGTGAGGCACGGCTTTAGAGTCATAGGCAGTCATTTAGACAGCCCGACTTTTAAAATCAAGCCAAATCCTGAACTTGCAGCTTTTGACGCTTATGTAAAATTAAACACCGAAGGCTATGGTGGAGCGATTCTTTCAACTTGGTTTGACAGACCTCTTTCTGTCGCAGGTCGAATTTTTGTAGCAGGCGAAAATACATTTTCACCAAAACAAATTTTAGTTGATGTAAAAGAACCCGTTTTAATTATTCCTAATTTATCAATTCATATGAATAGGGATGTAAACGATGGTTATAAATATAACAAACAAAAAGATACTCTACCACTTTTTTCGCTTTTAGGTAACGAAAGTTTAAAACCAAAACCTTTTATGCAATTTATCGCAGAAAAAGCAAATGTCAATCTCGAAGACATTTTATCTCATGAATTGTTTTTATACGAAACAACGCCTTCGACTTTTATCGGACCGAAAAAAGAATTTTTTTCAGCTGGTAAAATCGACAATCTCGGTATGGCTTTTCCCTCGCTTGACGCTTTAACTCAAGCCAAAAAAAGCGAGACAGGCAAAATGATTTGCTTGTTTAACAACGAGGAAGTCGGTTCGTCAACAGCAGCAGGTGCGGGAAGTCCTTTTTTTGCCGACACTTTAAAACGCATTGTTTTTTCTCAAGCCGAAAAAACCAAAACCGAAAATTCGTTTGAGCTTTTTCAAATTATGCTTAAAAACTCATTTTTGATTTCGGCAGATCAAGCACACGCCGCCCATCCTAATTACTCGGAAAAAAACGACATTACGAGCTTCCCCGTTGTAAACAGTGGACCTGCAGTAAAAAGTGCCGCAAATATGAGCTACACAAGCGAAGGACATACTGTTGCCGTTTTCAAAAAACTCTGCAAAGATGCAGGCGTCCCCTGCCAAGACTTTGTAAACCGATCTGATATGCGAGGCGGCTCTACGATTGGTCCCATTACAATGCAAAACCTTGACATTCGCAGTGTTGACATCGGCAATCCGATTTTAGGAATGCATTCTGTAAAGGAGCTGGGTGGCTGTTTTGACCAAGAAGCAATAGCCAAAGTTTTCAAAAAATTTTTTGAATAAGTAGCACTTGTTTTTTCGCGTGGCGAGTTTTTATTTAACAAAAACTCGCTATTGATTTATAAACAATCCCGCTCTCCGTGGCGGGTTAAACTTGGGAGTGGTTTTAGTTTTATGCTTGTAAACTTGATCTTTGCCTTGGTTTTTTTTAGCTTGGTATTTTTTTTAAAAAGCTCCCAACTTTCAAAAGCAGGCATTTCAAAAACCACAAGCCTTTATTTTAGCATTGCCTTTATTGCGGGAGCGTTTTTCGCTACCTTGCTAGCGAGTTTTGTTGAAGGCATTTTTTTCGCTCGGGCACGCTTTTTCCTTCATTTGAACTCGCTCTCACAAAATCTTGTAAAAGCATTCTTCGTAGCATCAACCGAAGAACTAATTAAGCTATTTACTTTTTTTACTCTCTCTCACTTCCTAATTTTAAATCGCAAAAAAACAAAACCCAATTCCGAAACCGAAAAAAACTTGCAAGCTTCACTCAAAGTTTGGGCTTTTATTTTTGCACTTTTTTTTGCCACTGCAGAAAATATTTTTTATTCCCTTTCCAACTCAAGCAATCTTTTCCGACGCTTTTTAACTGCAACAATTCTTCACATTTCTTTAAGCCTATTTTACCCCAAAATAATTTTCGACAAAAAAAGTTTTCTTTTCCCCGCCATCGCCTTACACGCAATTTACAACTTTTCCACAAATTATCTACCACTTTTTTTTACAGTCGGATTTGCTTGTTTAGTTTTTGGAAGTTTGCAAATTGTCAAATTTTTTAGAAATTAACTTTTTGGGCGAATTTTTTGCGTCTTTAAATTTAGTCGACGCAAAAAAACGGGCTGACAAAAAGCTTGACCAAATCTGTGGCGAAAATAATCGCCACAGATTTGTTTTTTGCTCAGTTTTGAAAAACTGAGCAAAACTTTTTGTATCCCTTTCGCGGAACGCTTTTGAGTTTTTTTAGCGTTTTGCTTTTTAGGCTTTAGTTTTTTACAAAGTACGCAAGAGCTAAACTTCCCAATCATATAAAAGCTGTAAAATTAAACTCGCAGCCATTTTTGCCGCTCTTGCAGCAAACTCATCATAAGATATTTTTTCAACCGACTCATCAGCAGAATCCGAAATACTCCGCAAAATAATAAAAGGCACTGCATTTAAACTCGCAACTTGAGCAATGGCAGCTCCTTCCATTTCCACACAAGAACTTTCTTTACAAATACTTTTTATACGATTTTGCAATGCATCACTTGCTACAAAAACATCTCCCGTTGCAACAGTGCCTACTAAAAATTTAGCTTTATTAAAGTCATTGATTGTGGTTTTATCATTTTCGAAAAACTTTTTTGTATCAAAGCTAAAATTACCTTTACAAAGTTTTTCAAAAGCTTTTTGACTGGCAGAAATAAGCTCCTTGTTTCCATACCAAAAGGGACTTTCTGTTTCAGGAATCTGCCCAAGCGAATATCCAAAATGAGTTACATCAAAGTCGTGTTGAAATGCTTTTTCAGAAACTACAAAATCTAAAACAGACAATTCTTCGGAAACAGCACCAGCGATTCCGCAATTGATAATTAGCTCGGCATTAAAATCCGAAATTAATACTTGAGTACACAAGCTAGCATTTACCTTTCCAACTCCTGCACAAGCAAAAACAACAGGCTTATCAAAAATCTTTCCGTCATAAATTTGTAAACCTGCTTTTTCAAAAATTCCACCTTTGAAATATTTTTTCAAAAGCTCAATTTCCGACTCCATCGCTCCAATAATTCCAAACCTTTTCATATTATAAAGTATAAGTATTTTTTTATGAAAAACAAGCCCTAAAAGTCTAACCAAAAATGAAATTACATTTGCACTTTAAGAAAAATCAATAAAAATATCAGTTTTTGCTTTCAACATCCCACAAAATAATTACAAAAAACCTCTTGACTATTTTTACCAAAATAAATATATTGGTAAAAATTCTAATAGGAGAAAAAAATGAAAAAGATTTTAATTTATGCGATGGAAGGCAAAAAAATGTGTTTTTTGCACGCGCTGATGAATGCCAAACAACTCAAAGAAAAAGGATATGAAGTTAAAATTATTATGGAAGGAATGGCTTGTACTCTTATAAAAGAGCTGGAAACAGAAAAAAACAAGTTGTATTTAAACCTAAAATCAGACAAAACAATCGCGGGTGTTTGTTTGGCTTGCTCCAAAGTTTTAGGTGTTTACGATGAGAATTTAGCATCGGACATACCACTTCTGGACGATATGAACGGACACGCCGGAATATTACCTTATGTCACAGAAGGCTATGACACTATAGTTTTTTAGTTTTTATGCTCCATTAAAAATTTAAATTACATATTTAAATTACATATTCAAGGCACACTTTATAAATTATAAACACATAAGCCACTGTTGATTTTTTTGCTAAAATATGATACAATAACGGGTTTATGAGTGAAAAAATTGATGAATCTATAATTAAAATTCCTATTGAAGATGAAGTAAAAAAAGCCTATATCGACTATTCGATGTCGGTTATTGTCAGCCGAGCTTTACCGGATGTGCGAGATGGTTTAAAACCTGTGCATCGCCGAATTTTGTATTCAATGGAAGAAAAGGGCTTAAGATTTTCAGGTCCTACGCGAAAATGTGCTAAAATTGTTGGCGATGTTTTGGGAAGTTATCACCCACATGGCGATGCCTCCGTGTATGATGCTTTAGTTCGGTTAGGACAAGATTTTTCTCAAAGATATCCTGTAATTTATCCACAGGGAAACTTTGGTACAATTGCGGGAGACCCAGCCGCTGCTTATCGATATACCGAAGCAAAAATGGAAAAAATCGCCGAAGCGATGGTTGAAGACATAAAAAAAGAAACTGTCGATTTTATTCCAAACTTTGACGACTCTACGCTTGAACCGACCGTCTTACCGGGTAAGTTTCCATTTTTATTAGCAAATGGGTCTAGCGGAATTGCAGTTGGTATGGCTACCAATATGCCACCACATAACTTACGAGAAATAGCAAGTGCAGTTTCGGCTTATATTGACAATAACGAAATAACAATTGACGAACTTATAAAACACATAAAGGGACCTGATTTTCCGACAGGCGGTATAATTTACGGGCTTAAAGGTATAAAACAAGCATATAAAACAGGACGCGGAAAAATAACAATTCGCAGCCGTTTTAAAATTGAGACGGACAAGCGTGGACGGGAATCAATTGTTTTTACCGAAGTGCCTTATCAGCTTAACACTACTAACCTTGTAACAAGAATTGGCGAACTCGCACGAGATAAGCAAATTGACGGAATTTCAAATGTAAACGATGAAAGTTCTGATAGAACGGGTTTAAGAATTGTTGTGGAACTCAAACGAGGATTTATTCCAAAAATTGTTTTAAACCAGCTTTTTAAAAAAACTCAACTTCAAGCAACTTTTGGAGTTATCAATATTGCTTTGGTAAACGGGCGACCTGAAACTTTAACTTTAAAAGAGCTAATAAAATATTTTGTCGAGCATCGCTTTGATGTTATTACGCGTCGCACAATATACGATTTGCGAAAATCTGAAGAAAGAGCACATATTTTACGTGGCTTGATAATAGCTTTAAATAATATCGATGAAGTTATCGAAATTATAAAAAAATCAAAAGATATACCGGAAGCTAAAACTGCATTGATTTCTCGATTTAATCTTTCTGAAATTCAAGCTCAAGCCATTGTTGATATGAAACTTGGTCGTCTTACTAATCTAGAAATAAATAAAATTAAAGAAGAGCTTGAAAGTTTAGAACTTTTAATTAAATATTATAAGGACTTGCTTGAAAATCCTAACAAAATTTACGCTTTAATAAAAGATGAAACAAATCAACTTGTAGAAAAGTTTGGCGACGACAGAAGAACAGATATTGTGCCTAACGAGGTTGAACAACTTGACATTGAAGATTTAATTCAAGTTGAGGAAATGGTTATTTTAAGTTCTAACCTTGGTTTTATTAAAAGAATTCCAGCTTCCGATTACAAAATTCAAAACCGTGGAGGCAAAGGCTCTCTTTCAGCTAAACTTATTGAAGATGATTTCGTAGATCAAATTTTTACAGCATTAACACACGACTATATAATGTTCATAAGTAATTTAGGAAAAGCCTATTATCTGAAAGTTCACGAAATTCCAGAAGCCACCCGTACAACAAAAGGCACTCATATTAAAGCTCTTTTAGCTGTAGAGGCTGATGAGGAAATTACAGCAATAGTTCCCTTTAAAGAATTTTCACCGGAAGTATATTTGACAATGGTAACTTCCAGCGGAATTATAAAACGAATTACAATAGACAATTTCACAAATGCAAAAACTCGTGGAATTTGGGCTATAAACTTAAAAGACAACGACAAACTTGTTAGTGCTATTTTATCAACAGGTGAAGATCATATTATGATGATAACAAAACAAGGAAGGGCTTTACGAATTGTTGAAGATTGTGTGCGTCCGCAAGGCCGGCAGGCAGGTGGCGTCAAAGGAATGAATATCGCTGATACTGACGAGCTTGCTGGAGCCGTACGGGTTGCAGATGACCAAAGCATTCTTTTAATTACCGAAAATGGATATGGTAAACGTGTAAACTTTTCCGAATTTAGTGTTCACGGACGAGCCACTGGCGGACAAAAAATTTATACTGTTACCGAAAAAACAGGCGAAGTTATCGGCATAACCACAGTTCTGGACGATGATGAAGTCGTTTGTATTACAGCACAGGGAAAAACCCTCCGTCTCAAAGTAAACACAGTAAGCGTAATGGGAAGAGCAGCACAAGGTGTTCGCGTTCTAAACATTGACAGTCCAGACTTCTTGGTAGGCTTGGATGTTGTTGCAAGAGAAGACGAAGAATAAGTTTCACGTGAAACATTTTTAGTTTAAAATTTAGGCGTGTCCTGCCTATCGGCAGGTCGGCGTATTCAAAGCTCCGCTTTCAGCTCCGACCAAAAGTCGTGCTAAAATTGACGCACGACTTTTGTTTTTGTTCGTGTTTTTAAAAACACGAACAAACTTTGAATGTGCCTCACGCAAACACTTTAGCTATTTTCTAGCAAATTGTTTTATAAACTTTAGATTTCAACGAATACTGTTTTCTTTTTTACTTATAAATTGCAATTTTAGTTTAAGTTTTATACGAATACGATTAAGTTTTTTCCTACATTCCGATAATTATATTTCTACTTAAACGATCGTTTTATTTACATAGCTTTATTTTTAAACTGTAATTCTACAATTATGTTTTATGTAATGTTTCACGTGAAACAAATTTTTATTGTTTTTGTTGATTTGAGAAAAGTTTCACGTGAAACATTGAAATTTAATGGCTTTTATTGTTTGTAAAATTTTTGTAAATATTTAATCTCCTTTTCCTTTGGCTTAACTTTTTTAAGTCTTTTGTTTAAACCAAATTTAATTCACATTTTGTTAATAAATATTCTTTACCTATTGAAAATCTGTAGCTATAGAAAGATAAAACACAAATTTGTATTAAATATTTAGATAATATTGCTAAAATGTATTTTGAATATAAACTATAAAAATTTCTAAAACATCAAGTTAATGTTAACGTAGGTGTTGTTGTGTATTATTAAATACATACACATACGAAAAAATTACAATTATACTTAATCGTACAGTTGTTACGCTTTATAAAATCGGTTTACGCATATATTTGTGAAAGACTAAAGTTTTTTTATTTGAACGCGAATTACAGTATCACCATAAATTTCAATAATTTTATAACTGTATTTTTCATCTTGTAAAATAATATCTTTTTTAAGCTCAATTCCTTTTTCTTGTGCAAGAGTATAGACAAATCCACCAAGCGTATTTCCAAAATTTAAAGGTAAATCAAAGTCATATTCCCTATTTAACTTTTCCACTAAAATTGAAGCAAAAAAAGTATCATCGAATCTTGCTAAAGTTTTTTCGTCATTTGTTAAAAACTTCATAATCACAAATACAACAGCAATAGCTACAACGCCTATCAACAGATCTATCATATTTTGTGCATAAACAAGCATTTTTCGAGCAATAACAAAAAGTGAAAGTGTAAGCATTGATTCAGGCGAATGACTCAAAATCATTGCAATTAACTCAATACCCACAACTAAGCTAAGAATGTGTTTCAAAAACTCTGTAAAATAGTCATAATCAAAGGGTGTTGAAAAATCAATACTTCTATAAATATCTATAACAATACTAGGAATACTTGACAAAACGGCTATGCCAATTATGATGGTTAAAGCTATTTCTATAACTGGAATAAGTTTTTTTGTAACAAAATTTTCTATTTTAATCAAAATTTTAAGCCTCATTAAAAGTATAAGCTCACAACAATTGTGAGCATTATATTTAGTCTATATGCATCGGCATTATTATGTGGAAATAATCTGTTTCAGGAGATGGGCTCAAGGTCATAGCGTGGTTAATATCGGTAAATTTCATTATCACTGATTCTGAGTCCATAACTTTCATAGGTTCTTCCAAATAAGAATAGTTAAAAGCAAATTTTTCATCCTCATCATTATAAGTACAAGCTATTTCTTCAAAAGCGTTACCAACTTCTTTTTCGTTTGAGCTAATACTTAATTTTCCATTTGAAAGTTCAAAATAAATTCGTTTTAAGTTTCGTTCTACTAAAAGTGAAACTCGTTTAATAGCATCTAAAAACATAACTCGATTTACTTCAAATTGTTTTTCTTGAGTTTCAGGAATAACTCTTTCATAATTTGGAAACTTCCCTTCAATGAGCGGACTTGAAAATTTATAATTATTAAAGTCAAAAAAGATAAACTTTTCATTAAAACCTATAGAAACATTACCATTTTCTGTTAATCTTTTGTTGATAATGGTTAAAATTTTTGTAGGAATTATTACTTCTTCGTAATCTTCGCCTCCCAAGTCAAGAGTTCTTTTAATATACGAAAGACGCCTACCATCAGTTGCAACGAATAGAATGCCACTACTTGTTTTTTTCATACAAATGCCATTCATAAAATAACGAGTTTGGTCATCTGAAACTGCAAAAATAGTATTGCTTATCATTTCTTTTAAATCCTTTGCAGGAATTTCAAAAAACTCAATATCAGCAGGTCCGACAAAAGATGGAAAATCATTATCTGCAATTGTTTTAAGCTGAAATTTAGCTTTTTTTTCAATAGAACGAATATTTAAACTTTGATCTTTTTCTGATACTTCTATTTCGCCATCAGGTAAAGAATTTATAACACTAACTAATTTATCACAAAAAACTGTTGTTTTTCCTTCTTCGATAACTTCAACAGGAATTGTAGTTTCAAAGTTAACTTTTACATCAGTAGCTCTAATTGTTAACTTACCATCTTTAACAGCAAGTAAAACATTAGATAAAATAGAAACAGCTGTTTTTGTAGCTATAATTTCTTGTGCAATTATAAGCTCTTTTAGTAAAGCCGACTTTTCAAAATTGAATTTCATTTCTCTCTCCTATTATATTTATATATATTAGTAGTATTAGTAGGGGCTGTCAATATGTTAATAAGTGCCGAAAGTATCGAGAATAGGAGCACTTACAAAATTAACAACCTTTGTTTTTTTTAACAAGTTATTAAACTTATTGAAAAAATAATACTTATTAAATACATATTAACATTTTTTTTACAAAAAATCACTAGTTATTAACAAGTTAATCTAACAAATTTTGTAGATTATTTGTCAATTGTTCTAGTGTAGTTTGAACGCTTGGATCTGTTAAAGTATTTTCTTCTATTTTTGTACAACCATGCAAAACAGTTCCATGTGTTCTATTTCCAATTTCTCCACCTATTTCAGTTGAAGACATTTGTGTCATTTCTTTTGCTAAATACATAGCAAAATGCCTAGCAGTAACAATGTTTTGTTTACGACTTTTACCTCGTATATCAGAAACACTTATTTCAAAATAGTCTGCGACAGTTTTTAAAATTTTATCTAAACTTACATTTTTTTGTTTTTTATCACTAAAGCTATCTTTTAGAAGTTCAGCAACCTTTTCCAATGTTAGAGAAGTTTTTGTCATATCTTCATAAGCAAGCAGTTTTATTAAGGCTGCATTTAGGTCTCTAACATTACTCGAAATATTTCTTGCAACGAGTTCTATAAATTCGTTTGGTAAACTTCGATTTTGTACTTGAAGTTTTTTTCGCAAAATTGCACATCGAGTTTCAAAAAGAGGTGGTTTTAAATCTACTGTTAAGCCCTGTTCAAAACGTGACTTGAGCCTATCAGCAAGATTTTGCAATGTATTAGGTGGACGGTCACAAGTAAAAACCATTTGCTTTTTTGTGTCATATAAATGATTAAAAGTGTAAAAAAATTCGTTTTGAAGTTGTTCTTTTTTATCAAAAAACTGAATATCGTCCAAAAGTAAAACATCAGTGTATCGATATTTTTTCTTAAAAGCTTGCATTCCACCCGAACCACCTGAAAGAGCGTGAATAAACTCATTCATAAAATCTTCTGTGGGTATGTATATGACTTTTAAGTTTGTTTTTTCTATTACTTCGTTACCGATGGCTTCCATTAAATGTGTTTTTCCAAGCCCAACGCCTCCATAAATCAAAAAAGGATTATAAGTGTCACCAAGGTTTTGAGTAATTGCTTTTGCGGCGTTTGCAGCAAAGGCATTATTTTCGGAAATTACAAAATTATCAAATGTGTATTCAGTGTTAATTTTAGGGTTTTCAGCTCTTCGTTTTTTTATATTTTCAAGCTGTTGCATTTTTTTAGCTTCAAGAGATTTATCTTTTGAAGGTTTAGATTCTTTTGAGACAGGTTTTGCTGAATTAGTTTGTTTTTTAGCTGATTTTTTTGAATTATTCTTTTTTGCTACTTCAATTTCTATTGTGATGTCTTTGTTTAAAAGCTCTGATAAGACCTTAACTGTTTTTTCATAAAGTTTAGTTTCAAAGCTTGTTTTTGTAAGATTTGAAGTTGCTGAAATAGTAAGAATTTTATCTTCCAGAGAAACAAAACCTATATTGGACAAAATCGTATTTTTTTCAAAGTCTGTTACTGAATCATAAAGCTTTTCTAAAGCTTTATCCCAAACCTTTTTATCATCTTCATTTAACATAGAATACATTATAGCAATATTTAATTTTTTTTGCAATAATTAAAATTTTATTTTTAGAGGGGTAGAATTTATAAAATGAGAGTTAGCAAAGGTAAGAGGGGGTAGATCTTATCTTAAAAATAGACGCCGAGAGGCGTCCCCTATATTTGTTAATATTTATTTTACTTGTACTTTGTTTGAGTTTTTGATATAATTAGTGAATGGAAAAACTGAGGAAAAATTTTTTGAATTTTTTGCGAGTTTTGAAAAAACAGCTTTTGGGGCAAGAATTTTATTCTAAAAATAAAGTGGTAGTTTTTGCCCTTGTTTTTTTGAGTGTAGTCGCTTTATTTTCCCATTCCAAAATTAAAGCTTTTCCTCTTGGGATGAAAAATGTCTATGCAAGAAATATTGTTCAGGCAATTAGTGTCCCTTTTACTGATTTTGCAGAAACTCTACCATTTGGTGATTTTTTTGATTTGTCTCGAAAGGGGCTTTTAACATTTTTGAGTTTGGATGGAGATCATCATTGGGATGATTTTTATTACAGGGATAATTACGAAAATGATGAACGAACTTTGATAGCACTTTTACAAAATAAATCCAAAGATGCACAAAACAAAATTCATTCGCTACCTGAAGCTAAAACGGCAGGTTCTAAAAGTTTTTCACCTGAAGATTTGTTAAATTTGCAAATGGCGGAAAAGGAGTCTGCATCTAAGGATTTGCTTGTTGTAAATTATGATTACACAAAGGAAAAACCCTTGCGGATTTTATTTGCTGGCGATTCACAAATGCAAAGTTTAGCGGAAGGTTTTAAAAGGAATATTGGGGCTGAGTCAGCTTTTGATGTTACAGACTTGGCAGTTATTTCTTCGGGGTTTGTTCGCACTGATTACTATAATTGGCCAGCAAAGTTTGCAAGTCTTTTATCAGAAGCTGAAAAAGAAGGTCAAGCTTATGATGCAGTAGTTTTGATTTTAGGTATGAACGACTATCAAAATTTTTTTGATGGCAAGGGAAATCTTTTTAAACGAGGTACAGAAGAGTGGGATGTTGCCTATATAGCAAAAATAAAAAATCTTATGAATGTTTTGGAAACTTATGTCAAAAAAATTTATTGGTTGGGCTTGCCTATAGTTCGTTCGTCTGCTTTGAACAAAGAGGTTAATCATATTGAAGCAACACAGATAAAAGCTTTATCGTTTTTGGATGGAACAAAGGTGCAACGGATTTCTTTGCGGGCGATTGCTCCCGGTGAAAATGCAAATTATACAGAAACACTACAAATGGCAAACGGAAAGCGAATTTCTTTTATGAAAGAAGACGGCGTTCATTTTACTTTAGCAGGCTCATCGTTTTTAATGGGCGAGGTTCAAAAATATTTTTACTTTGATTTTAATATTCAACGATAAGGATTAAAATCTTGATTTAAAATGTTTTTTTATTATAATAAGGGTGGGAGATTTTATATGTTAAATTTTGTTTTGTTTCTTACTCCGTATTTTTGGCTTGTTTTATTTGTAGTTTTAATTATTATTGAGGCAACAACTTATAATTTAACAACTATTTGGTTTGCACTAAGTTGTATTCCTTTAATTTTTTTATCATATTTCGATTTGCCGTGGGTTTATCAAATTTTAATATTCGTAATTTTGTCTGCTGTACTTTTAGCTTTTACCCGCCCCTTTGTTTTAAAAAAACTCAAGCAGAAGAAAAATCCTAATCAGCTTGAAGGCAAAAAAATTATTATAACCAAAGCAATTTTACCAAATGATTGTGGTGAAGGCAAAACAAAAAATGGTGTAACTTGGACGGTTATTGCTGAGGACAATACAGAGATTGAAATGAATACAGTTTGCAAAATTATAAAGGTTGAAGGAAACACTTTGACAGTAAAAGCTTTGGGCTAGAGTTTCATAGAAATTATTTTGGTATGTGTGATAATATTCAAGTTTTTAAGATTGCAAGAACTTAAATTCTATTATACATTTTTAAAAGTTCTTTTATTTTTTTAGTATCTTTTTTTAAATTCGAAAAATCTTTGCTTGTCATTCGCCAAGTCCAGTTTCCCATTGTGGCAGGTGTATTCATTCGGGCTGTTTCATCTAGGCACAAAAAATCTTGAATAGGAACAATTGCCAAAAATGACACGGCTGAAAATGCCAAACGAATAAAATTCTGCACAAAAGTTTTTTCGTTTTTTGTGAGTAAATATTTTTGTGCAAAGTTTGTTGCGTTTTTGTTTTCAGTTTTAAGCCAGCCTAAAATTGTGGAATTATCGTGGGTGCCCGTGTACACAACGGAAAAAACATCAGTGTAATTTTGTGGGAGGTATGTACTCTGCCCGTCGTCGTCAAAAGCAAACTGTAAAACTTTCATACCGGGAAAGCCACAAAAGGTTTGTAAGTTTCGTACTTCATCGGTAATTACACCTAAGTCTTCAGCAATAAAAGGTGCAGATGAAAAACGATTTTTAAAAATTGTGAAAAGATTTTTGCCATCGCTTTTAATCCAGTTTCCATTGCGGGCAGTTTTTTCCGTAGCATCTATTTCCCAAAAACTTTCAAAGCCACGAAAATGGTCTAAACGCACCACATCAAAAAGCTTAAGATTAAATTCAAACCTTTGCATAAAATAATCATAATCATTTTTACGCATTGCTTCCCAATTATAAGTGGGCATACCCCAATATTGTCCGTCGTCACTAAAAGCATCGGGTGGACAGCCACCAACAAAGGATAAAGATAAATTTTTGTCAAAAGAAAAAAACTCAGAGTTTGCCCAGCAATCACAGCTATCATAAGGACTATAAAAAGGCAGATCACCAATTATTTTTATGCCTGCATTATTTGCATATTCTTTTAAATCAAAATATTGTTTAAAAAATAAATATTGTGTAAATTTATAAAAATTAATATCGTCTGCAAATGTTTTTTGTAAATCAATTATAGTTTCGCTTTTACGCATTTTTATATTTTCAGCTTCGTCAAACCAGCTTCGTTTATTTTTATTTTTTAAAACACAAAACAAAAAATATGCTTCGAGCTGTTTATAAAGCGAGCCAAACTTTTCGATTAAATATTTTTCGCAAATTTGCATTTTATTTTTTGTTTTAAAGCGTTCAAAGGCAAGGCGTAAAACTTTTTCTCGCTCTGTGTAGAGTTTGCCGTAGTCGCAAGTTTTTTCCTCGCTACCAAAATCAAAAGAGTCTAATTCTTTTTTAAGCAAAAGCTTTTCGTTTAATAAAAAACTTAAATCGATAAAATATGGGTTGCCAGCAAAAGATGAAAAAACTTGGTAGGGCGAATCTCCATAACCTGTAGGTCCGAGAGGCAAAACCTGCCAATACCGAAAACCACAGGCTTGTAAAAAATCTACAAAATCAAAAGCCTCTTTTCCAAAAGACCCAATTCCGTATTTGGAGTGTAGGGAACTAATATGAAGTAAAACGCCGGCACTACGAGAAAAATCTAACATAATTTATTGTAGCGTAAACTTAAGTTTTTTGCAAGCTTATTGTGAGGACTTGATTGGAAATTTTTCTTAGTCACAAAAAGCTCTCTTGTTTGTACACAAACGTATACTATTTTAGTATCTTGTGATATAATGAAGTTGAGGGTATAATTATGAAAAAATATCGTATGTTTATTTTGAGTTTTGTTGTATTTTTGAGTTCTTGTTTTGTTTCTAAAGACGGACCTTTTTTAGTGGATGAAAAAATTGAAAATGAAAAGTGGCTTGATTATGTAATTAGTGGAGAGTCAAAGGTGTTTGCAAGTTTAGACAATTTTGAAATAGAGGGGGTTTATGCAAACTTGGATATAAATTCTTCAAGTGAAAGCGATTGTATAAAATATGAGATTACGGGTTTAACAGAGGATTTTATAGAAATAGAGGAAATGGAAAAAAGTTTTTCAATTAGAGAAATAGATTTTTTAGAAAATCGCCCCAGTGGAAGAGGAAGTAAGGTTATTGTAAAAATAAAAATTACTTTGCCTGAATCAAAAAATTTACAAAATGTAAATCTTAAAATACGAAGGGACTTAAACTTTAAAGGTGCGATTAGCGAAAATTTGAATTTAAGTACAGGTTGTGGACAGGTGAGAATGGACTTAAAAGATTCGTCTTTGAAAGATGTTGTTCTTAGAACGGGAACTGGTTCTACTTGTATCAGTAATTTTTCAGCGGAGCAGTTTGATTGCACTGGACGGACGGGCAAAATTGAACTTACAAACTGTAAGGTAAATAATCCTGAATTTGACTTACAAGGTGCTTTAGAGTTTCAAGGTAGTGCTAGCGAAAATTTGAATTTAAACGCAGGTTGTGGACAGGTGAGAATGGACTTAAAAGATTCGTCTTTGAAAGATGTTGTTCTTAGAACGGGAACTGGTTCTACTTGTATCAGTAATTTTTCAGCGGAGCAGTTTGATTGCACTGGACGGACGGGCAAAATTCAACTTACAAACTGTAAGGTAAATAATCCTGAGTTTAAATTGGAAAGTTGTTTGGATTTTCAAGGCAATGTTATTGGAAACTTAAAATTGAATGCAGGATATGGAAATGTATATATGGATCTTTGTAACTCTGTTGTAGAAAATTTGGATGTCAAAACAGGAACGGGAACCTGTCGCATTGGGAATTTCAAATACAAAAAATGATAATACAAAAGGTATATACAAGGAAAAAACAGGAAGGATTTACTTGTATAATGCTGATAAAATTTAAGACGTGAGGAAATAATTTTGTGACACAAAAAATGATTTTACCTGTAAAAGTTTTTACGCTTTTAAAAGACGGGGCAAAGCTCCCTGAATATAAAACTGAAGGTGCGGCGGGTGCTGATATTTTTTCTTGTTTAGAAGCTCCCATTGTTTTAAAACCAATGGAGAGAAAATTAATACCTACGGGAATTGCGGTTCAGTTGCCTGAAGGTTACGAATTGCAATTGCGTCCACGTTCTGGTTTAGCTTTAAAGCACGGTATTACGGTGTTAAACTCGCCCGGAACCATTGATAGTGATTATCGTGGGGAGCTTTTAGCCTTGCTTATAAACTTTGGCGAAAAGGATTTTACTGTGGAAAATGGAGAACGAATTGCGCAGGTGGTTTTGGCAAAAGTGGAACGAGCAGATTTTATTTCGAGCGACAAACTTGACAAAACTTTACGCGGAAGTGGTGGTTATGGTTCTACGGGCATAACTTAGGGTTTTGCAAAAAAGCAAATGACCGTTTTTACCGGCGAGTAAATGCATAGCGAGGAGCGTAGTTCTGGCTTGCTTAAGGTTAGGAATTTTTGTGCGTCAAAAATTCCTAACCTAACTTTGCCAGATTTGCGTTGAAACTCATTCGCTAGGTTGAAGCCCCATCACCTATCCAAAGCTCACCTTGAAAAAACATCCTTGTTTTTTCAAGGTGGTCGAGTTTTGCAACCTTGAATAC
Organism: Treponemataceae bacterium; assembly: GCA_038397925.1. GTDB lineage: Bacteria > Spirochaetota > Spirochaetia > Treponematales > Treponemataceae > Treponema_B. The sequence goes on along the minus strand of JARGFC010000050.1, from coordinate 20,950 downwards.
TTTGCTTGTTGCAAAACATCGCCATTGTTTTGTACTAGCCCGCCATCCGTGGCGGGAGTGGGTTTTTCGCAAAGCACGGACAAGTCTTATAAATCTTAAAGCAAAAATAAAACGAGCTTGATTGAAATTTATGTATAACAATTTTACGCGATATTGTTTTATTTTCACAAATACTTATAAAATTTTTGCTACTTGAAAAAAAACTTGTTTTATTGTATAGTTTAGGGTACTGGTCATTTTGATAATTTTTAAATGGCTGTCAAAGTGTGAAATCTTTTACTTATCGTAAGGATTTCAAAATTCGCAAGAGATTAAGAGGAGACGATTTTGTTTTGCAAAGTTCCCTACTGCAAAAAATTTTGAGGTTATAAGTTTGAATTATTTCGATGAAATTACAGTTGCTATTGAAAATGCACGAGAAAATTTAGAAAGTTATGTTTTCCCCAAGTTAATTGCTGAATTTTCCCTTCAGAGAACGGTCTTGGGGGGCTTTTTAAATTTGTTGACAACCAAGAGGCTAATCCATTCAAACCCCTATACCTACGACAGCAAAATGACCGAAATCGATTTGCCTGAAACCGCTCCCTTTGCTGACGCTGAAAAAACCAGCATTGTTGGAACTCGTTTTACTCACTATGTTAAAATGATAGAATTTGTTACCAACTATTATCAGTTTAATTGTGAATACCTTACAGCCAAGCGACTTTCAAGTTTAGTAAAGCTTACTCAGGTTTTTACTTGGGATGACTTTAGTATTACCAGCAAAAGTCCAAATACTGCAGCCCTTGCTTCAATTTTAGAGAGTGTTAAGGACTCTGTTGATTATATCACATCAGATGTTATACGCAATACAATTTCTCAAATGGAAAAAAGCACAATAACCATTAAGCCTCTTTTGGAGAGAGTTTTTTTATATCAAAGAGAAGCATACAAACTTTTTATACGCAAAAGCGTTATACCACTTCTTCCACCAAAACTCATTGCTAATTTTGAAGACACTGAACCAATATTTTCATCTGTAAAAAAGATTTTGGCAAAAAATCATCGTAACACACCTTTTTACAAAGATCTCATAACAGAAATTCTAAATGAAGATTACGACCCGTCGTACGAAAATACAAAACTCGATATTTTAAAACGCTTGCAACAAAACATTACACCAAGCCAAAAAAAAGAAGCACCAAAAATTGATTATCACCAAACCTTGATGACGGGCTTGCGAGTCCTCGCCAACTCGGTATCACAATTTGAGGTAGCTTTGGAAAAAGTACTTTTTAACGAAGAGTTGATTACCAAAGGTAGTAAAACTTTTTTTTCAAGAATTCTTGATGTTTTCCGAGCCGCTTTTAATATTAAAAAACCTGAAAAAGAAATTATAGTTATGATTGAAGACTCAATTACACAAAGCAAAAAACGAGAGGTTGTAAACTTAAACGATTTCAAGGCTGCTGTAAGTCGTAAAATAAGCGTTTTTAATACCCTTATTTCAAATGCCCCGCAAATTAGCCAAAAATTACGACAAATTCCAGAAAAAGCTTTGTTCGAAAACTTTTCGACTTATATAACCGAATGCAACGGTCTCCTTGACCAAATGTCAGGTTTAGACCAATACTATAAAACCGTAAAACCGTCCCTCCGCCCAAAAATCCGTGGTATCAAAATAGAAATTACCACAATAAAAAACTCTATTATAAATGCCAATCAATACCGTGCCGAATACTCAAGCCACCTCGAAAATGAAGCTCAAAAAATAAAATTAGGTCTATAGGTTTAGAGTTGGGGAAGAGAGAACTGCCACCCCAAAAAGCCTTTTACAAAATGGCTGATAATCACACTTGTACCAACTATAATCCCAGCAATAATTAGTATAAGCACAAATACACCCAAAATAAAAATTAGGGACAAAAAACCAATTAAAAGTGCAAGTGCCAGATTTTTCCTTTTTTGCTATAAATTTTTTTGTTCGTTGAAGTCATTAGACAAAAGCTCTGCCTTTTGTTTTGCTTGCTTAAACTTTAATATAGTACAGATAATCAGAAAAAACGCGAGAATGATAACCGCAAGACCACCTGTAAGGAACGAAATTAAAAAAGCCATCCAGTTCTTTATGTAAGCAAAATTTATAAAATTCAGAAAAAACGCCACCCAGTTCCAACTTATATAGTTGCCGTTATCGAAATTTTTAAACACAACCACATAATGAAGATCTGCATCAGAAAAATCAGCCTGATCCTTTTTACAAAGAAAAGCTTTTAAGTTATTTGTCTCATTCATTAGAAACCTCCTAATTGCAATGATAACAAAAAACTCAAAATATTTAAAAAAAAGTGAGACAGGAATTCCCGTCTCACTTGTGTTATTTATAAAAGCCTATTTTAGCGATTTATGACTAAACCACCAGTCAAAGGTTTCATAGCCTTCTGTAAGGCGTTTTTTTGCAGCATCTATGTCGGCAGGTGGTGGCACAATAACATTGTCCTTTATCAAACAGTTATTTGGCCAGTCTGCAGGCATTGCAACCTTATGTTTGTCAGCAGTTATCAAAGCCTTTGTTGCACGCAAAATTTCTTCCATATTTCGCCCAGCTTCTTGTGGATAATAGAGTATTAAGCGAACCTTTGACTCAGGGTCAACCACAAAAACCGCACGCACAGTATTTGTGCCCTTGCCAGGATGCAAAAGCCCAATCGTTTCTGCAATTTTGTCGTTTGCTGCAATAACGGGGAAAGTAATTTCAACATTGAGCTTTTCTTTAATCCATTCAATCCACTTAATATGGCTGAAAACTTGGTCAATCGACAAACCGATTAGTTTTACACCTAGTTTATCAAACTCAGGCATAAGCTTTTGAAAAGCTACAAACTCAGTTGTACAAACTGGTGTAAAATCTGCGGGATGGCTAAATAGTATCCACCAACTTCCTTTCATATCTTGAGGAAGGTTCATTTTTCCTTTGGTGGTTACAACTGAAAGTGACGGAAATTCGTCACCTAACAACGGCATAGAAATCATTTTTTCTTTTTCTTGCATATTTGTCTCCTTCATTAGATTTGCAATTCATCTAATTAACAACAATATAATAAAATTAACAAAAATAGTCAAGAGATTTTCTTAGAATTATTCTAACTTTTTGCTTTTATTTTAAAAGTTCACTCTGCTACATTCTAAAACTTTCGCCGAGATAAATTCGTCTTGCAATTTCCGAGTTCAAAATTTTTTCTCTGTCGCCACTTTCCACTACCTGTCCCGCATCTATAATATACGCTCTGTCAGTTATTTCCAAAGTATCTCGAACATTATGGTCAGTAATTAAAACACCAATCCCGCTTTTAGACAGGTGCGAAATAATCTGCTTAATATCGTGAATCGCAATGGGATCAATGCCGGCGAAAGGCTCATCAAGAAGCAAAAACTTTGGCTCAATAGCAAGGGAGCGAGCAATTTCCGTTCGGCGTCGTTCTCCCCCCGAAAGACTATAAGCAGGCTGTTTTCGTTTGTCCGCTATGCCGAACTCGTTTAAAAGCTCTTCCAAGCGTTGTTTTCTTTGAGCCTTAGTTAAATCAGAACGGGTTTCTAAGATAGCGTAAATATTTTGCTCCACTGTTAGTTTTCTAAAAACCGAAGCTTCTTGTGGTAAGTATGAGATCCCCAGCTGCGCTCGTTTGTACATTTCCAGTTTGGTTATGCAATGACTGTCTAAAAAAACATCGCCGGAGTTTGGTCGGTAAAAACCTACGATCATATAAAAGGTTGTAGTTTTGCCCGCTCCGTTAGGTCCTAAAAGCCCGACAACCTCCCCTTGATTCATGCTAAAAGAAACATCAGTTACAGCATTTTTTTTGCCAAACCGTTTGTTTAAGCCCGAAACAGTAAGAGTAGCCTTTTTCGGTTTTTCAGAAAGTTGAACAATCTCCGAGAAATTTTCCTCACATATGTTTGCAACGGTGTTTTCCGATAAGTTTGTTTTGCTAGTTTCTTCTGTAATAACTTCGCCTGCAATAGTTTCTTCTACAGTAGTTTCTTCACTCTCTTCGTCAATTATTTTATCAGTTTCATCGTACATTTTATTTTTCTTCTCTTTCTATCAAATTACCTTTAACCTTGCCCTGCATTTTTATGTCTTCTGTTTTAAGATTAATAGTTATGCGGTCAGCATTGAAAGTGTCATCTTTGTTTGTTACTTGTGGTTTTCCAAGCAAATCCACAAGTTCTGTTTTTCGATTATAGTTAGCAAAGATTGCCTTGCAAGTTGTGTCTTTTTGCTTTATAAAAACATTGTATTTGATTATCAAAATTTCCGTTTTTTCGTCATAAAGGGCGTAATCACAAGTGATTTCCGTTTCGTTTGCACTGTCAAAAAAATTTACATTTCCAAAAAACTCTGAAACCTTTTTTGTACGATTATGTTTTAACATATCAGAAGAAAAGGTAAATTTATTTTTTTTACTTTCGCCTTTTACATTTCCGCTGGCTGTAATGTTTGTAAAATCTTTGCCAAAAAGTTTAATCAGGTCACTTTCAATTTTTATATCTTCAGTAGTAACGACTGCATTGCCTGAAAGTTCTGTTATAGCGTTTTTCGAGTTGCCAATTCCACTCATACTGTCGCTGTGAAAATTGATTTTTTCTGCAAATGCTTTTTGAAAAAAAACTCCCAAGCAAATTATAAAAATAAAACAAATCTTTTTTTTATTCATTGTTCTGCTCTTTCCTCTGTTTCAGTTTCGCTGTTTGTAGTTTCGGTATTAGACTCAGAACTTTTTAGTTCAGCACTGCCTGATACATTTTGCAAAAGCTGAAACTCTTGTGAAAGGGTGTTTGCAACAAAATCTGTGCCTGTAATCAAGGTTCCATCATCAGTTTGAATCCGCACTTTATCACCTTGCACTCCGTACAGCATATTTTCCTCTGCATTATAAAAAAAACTGCTTGCGTATATTGTAAGTCCATCTTGTTTAGTTTGTACATAAACATTTTCTCCCAAAAAATATTGCTTTTCCTTTTGCAAAAACAAAGCATTTCCCGCACTGAACTTTACTTCAGCTTCAAGCGGTTCAGAATTATTAAACTGCACAATATACAAATTTTTGCCTGCAAAAACTTCCTTTGCAGGAAAACTTTCTAAAAACTCAGCGGTAACAAAATTTTTTTTCTTTGCTTTTTTATATTGCACAATATTCATATTTTCAAAAATTATCTTTGGAGACTCGTAAAACAGTTTTTCATCTTTTGTAAAAGAACAGCCACAAAAAAGTAATACAAACAAAAGGAGCAGGTTTTTCATTTACACAATTATACACAAAAGCATAAAAAAAACTAGTCTGACAACATTATCACAAAATAATCGTCAAAGTACGAGAAGTATGCCTGCAATTGCTTTTGTTTGTTTCAAAACCTCGCAAATACAAAATACTAGCCACCATCCGTGATGAGGTAAAGCTCCATCGAGGAGCGTAGCTCTGGCTTTCTTAAAGTAGCACGCCAAAAGGCGTGCCGAAATTACGGTTTTCTTAAATCGTTTAATTATCCATTTCGTTATCTTCGGTGGGTTTTTCGTGTCTGATAATTTTTACGAGCTCAATGCGGTGTCCGTCCATTTCTTGTATTATAAAGTCAAAGTCGCCCCAAGTTTGTTTTTCAAAGGTAACGGGGATTTTTCCAAAGAGGTTAAATACAAAGCCTCCAAGTGTGTCAAATTCCTCTGTGGGAAATTCTACTTTAAGGGCATCTTGGAGGTCGTCAAGATCGGCACGGGCATCGCAAAGCCAAGCATTATTTCCTGTTTGTGTGATATCGTCTTGTTCGTCGTCAAATTCGTCTCGGATGTCGCCTACGATTTCTTCAAGCACATCTTCCATACAAACAATGCCTGAAACACCACCGTATTCGTCAACTGCAATGGCGATATGCACATGCTTACGTTTGAAGTCTCGTAAAAGACTGTCGATTTTTTTGCTCTCGGGAATAAAAAAAGCCTTGCGTAAAATTTTTTTAATATTCAGCGGTTCTTTTATTGAGTATTGCTTTATAATATCTTTTACATAAAGTACTCCAACTACATTATCGATGGACTCTTCGTAAACGGGAAAGCGAGAGTGTCCGCTTTCTCTGATTTTTTCTAAAAGCTCTTCTTTGTTGTCATCTGTTGTTAAAAAGTCAACATCGGTTCGCGGTACCATAATTTCCTTTACACTTGTTTGAGATAGAGTAACAACTCCTTCTATCATATCTCGAAGTTCTGTCGTGAGTTCTCCTTCTAAAACTTTTTCAAGCTCCGATTTTTGTTTAAAAAAATCAAATATACTCATTAGCTACCTCGTTTAAAAGTTTTTCTTGTAATTGTAACATTGGTTCGCTTGTTTCATTAGTTTGATGGTCGTAACCTGATAAGTGAAGGACGCCGTGTATTAAAAGTCGCAAAAATTCTTCCTTTTCAGGCACATTAAAAACTTTGGCATTTTTGCCCAACGTTTCAAAGCTCAACACAATATCTCCTGCAACAAAAGGCAATTCGGATTTTGCTTTTGCAAAATCTTCATTGTTTGTTTCAATTTGGGAAAAAGAAAGAACATCTGTGGGTTCATTTAAGTTACGATATTGTTTATTTAAGTTTTGGATAAAATCATTTGAACAAAATAAAACAGAAAGCTCCCAATTATCATAACTACAAGTTTTTAAAAGCGTATTTAAAAAGTTTTGGGTTTTTTTAATGTCAAACCATTGAGGAGGCTCCGCATCGTCTGTTAAACTCAAATAAATATTATTTGACATTTTTTTCTGTCCTTGTATTTGTATTTTCAGACTTGGTTTTTTTTGCCTTGGAAGCAGGCTTTGTTTCGTTTTTAGCTTTTGCATTTGAGCTGGTGCTTTTAGATGTTTCTGATTTTTCCTCACTTGTTTTTGTAGATGCAGACGGAGCTTTTTGGCTTGGCTCAACTTGTTGAGCTTCTTTTTGTTTTGCATCATTTTTTTTGTCAGAAGGATAATCAATGCGAGAGTGATAATAACCTGTTAAAATTTCTACAAAGGTTTTTTTAATAATTGTTATTTCACCCAAGCTTAAAGACGACTCAGCTAATTGGTCGGCATCAATTTTTGCCTTTACTAAACCATCGATAGTTTTTTGGAAAAAGCTTTCAAGGTCACTGATTTTTTCTTTTGCGACTTTTGCACGACAAGCAGCTTCTACAACATCTGCTAACATTACAACGCTCTCTTCCTTGCTACGAGGCTTAGGTCCGGGATATGAAAAGTCAGCCTTGTTAATATTTTGCCCTTCTTTTTCCATTGCCTTATGGTAAAAGTACGAAATTACACCGTCACCTTGATGCGTTGCAATAATATTTATGACTTCCTCTGGCAAGTGAAGTTCTCTTCCGTGTGCAACTCCAAGTTTTGTATGACTTCGGATTATCGTAGCCGAAAGACGCGGGTTTAGATCGCTGTGCTTATTTTCGTCTGTTTGGTTTTCTACAAAATATTCGGGATTTTCCATCTTGCCTATGTCGTGATAATAAGCTCCAACTCGAGCTAAAAGCGGATTTGCACCGATGACGCGACAAGCCGCCTCCGCAAGACTTGCTACCAAAATAGAGTGGTTATAAGTACCCGGCACCGTTAAAAGCATTTTTTTTAAAACACTTGAGTTTAGGTCAGAAAGTTCCATAAGTCTAAAGTTTGTTGGTATGTTCAAAACAGACTCTAAAATAGGTAAAAAACCCAAGATAAAAATACCCGTCATAAAACCGTTAATTGCTGTTCCAAAAAGTATTGGGAAAACTGGTGTGGAACTTCCAAAAAGAATAATTATCATTAAAGCTAAAATAGGATTTACAAAAGTAAGTTCCAAAGCTGTTTTAATTAAGTCCATTCGTTTTTCGCCTATATCGATAAAGGCAATTCCTGCAAGACTCGAAAAAAGTACATAAATAGAAACTTGAAAGTTAAAGTCCAAAGGAATTAAAATCAGCAATGAAATTATAAAGGCTTGCAAAACAGCTACCTTTTTGGAAATCAAAATTGCAATGAGCATTACAAAAACGGTTGCAGGCATCACCGATATTAAATCTAAACTATGTGCTGCTGAAAAAGCTTTCAACTGTCCAAGCCAAAGTGCAATTAAATAAACAAAAACAGCACTTACTAAAAGAATCAAACGATTTTTTAAAGATAAGCTTGTCCCTAAAATTTTGCTTGAAAAAAGCAAGGTCGAAATTAAAAAAAGCGTTAATAAAAATAAACTCCACCCAAGAATTAAGCGTCTGTCAAAAGAATAGCTTTGTAAACTTAAGCGTTCCAACTTTTCATAAACTTCCTCCGTAACAATAAAGCCTTGCTCAATAATTGTTTCGCCTGCAGGAATTACAATAGTTACCGGCACAACTTCTAAAAGTGCCATCTGCACTCTGCGTTCAGTGGCATCTAAATCAAAAATAATATTTTCACTTAAAAAGGGTTCTATTAAAAAAACAACATCGCTTGTAAGCCCCTCTTTTCTCATACCTTTTAAAATATTTTCAACATACTCGTAAAGTTTGTTTTGCGTTAAAAAATATTTCTTTTTTACAATGCTATATTTTTGAGTGTTGTCAACTTTTGTGATTAACTCAACTTCATCTTGTTTAAGTAACGAAAGGTCGGCATTAGGTTCTTTAATAATACCTAAATCCATAATTTGCTTTGATAAACTTGAAACAATTTCTATTATTTCATCGTAATTTTTTTCATCATATAGTGAAGTTAAATGTTCAAGGTCTCGTTTAAAAAATCTATTTGGAAACTTTTCAACTACCGCATTTGCAAACTCAGATGCATCTTTGTATTTTTCAGTACTAACAAATATTTCAGTAAAACTATTTATTTCGCTTAAAACTTTTGAAGTAATACGGGTATCGAAATTAAAGACAGGCATAACTTCCGATTGACGTTCCAGCTCTTTGAATTTAGTTGCTTCTTCGTTAATATAACTCAAGTCTCGTTTTGCAACAATATCCCGTTCAGCTACTTTCCCAACCGCAAAATCATCTAGCTTTGAAACAGAAAAGTTTTTATCACTCAAAAAAGTAAAATATGTGATAGTCAGCAAGGCTATAAAAGTTATAAGACAAGCAAGATAGAATATTTTATTTAGCTTTATGCTTTCAATTAACCTTTCAATTAACCTTTCAATTATCGTTAAAATAAAATTTTTCTTTTTATTTTTTATCATTTACATCCTTTTAAAATAAGGCTTTTGCCAAATATTTTTTAAACTATAACAAGTTTTATTAAAATTATCAATAGGACAAAAATTTTATTTATTGGGAAATCAAGAGGGTTTATATTTTACGCTCTTGAAAAAAAAATAAATATATGCTATAATCGTAGAAATTTTGAGTTGGCTATTTTATGATAGAAAAAAAAGTAATTGTTCAAAATAGGGCGGGCGTTCACGCGCGTCCGTCCACCTTGATTGCTCAGGTGGCAAATAAATTTCAGGCAAATCTTACAATTGTAAAAAACGGAAAGGAATATAATGCAAAATCTGTAATTGGCGTTATGACAATGGCGGCTGCCTACAATAGCGAGTTGATTCTGCGAGCGGAGGGAACGGATGCAGAGGCAGCAATACTAGCAATTGTGGATTTGTTTGACACAAAGTTTGAAGAAGATTAAATGAATACAGCTTGGCTTTTTACAGGACCCGAAATTGGGCAAAAAAAACAAAGAGTTGAAAAAATAAAGCAAGATATAGGCAAAAAGTACGGACAGGCGGAAACGCATATTTTTTATGCTTATGAAACTTCGGTTTTTGAAGTGCTTAATTTACTTCAAAGTATTTCACTTTTTGCAAGCCCGAATTTTGTACAGCTTCGCAATGCTGAACTTATAAAGGACAAAAACGAAATTGCAGAGCTTAGTTCTTGGATTAAAAATTCGAGTGCTGAAAACTTAAGTTTTTTAGTTTTAGAAAGTGATGAAATTTCAATAAATAAAAAACTTGAAAACGCTTTTGCTTCGGGACAAAAACAAATCTTTTGGGAAATGTTTGAAAACAAAAAGCAAGATTGGATACGAAACTTTTTTGCCGAAAACAAAATGTCAATTACAAACGATGGCATTGATACAATCTTAGACCTTGTTGAAAATAACACTGATGCTTTGAAAAATGTTTGCCAACATTTGATTTTATTTTTTGGTACGGGGAAAAAAATTGAAGCGGATGAACTTGAAAATTTACTTTCGCACAACAAAGAAGAATCTGTTTTTTCTTTATTTGACACAATGACTTTTGGTGATGCCGAAAAAACATTTGACATTTTAAGCAAGTTAGTTTTATCAAAAAATTTTTCTGCTGTACAGTTTATAATTGGCTTGACTTATTGTTTTAGAAAACTCAATGATATACAAAGAGATTTAATAAAAACAGGTGAGCGTCCAAATGATTTTAATTTAAGAAAATTTGGTGTCGTTAGTAAAAAAGCAAAAGCTCAATACACAAGAGCTTTGCGACTTTGGTCTGAAGAAGAAGTTAGACAAATTATTTTACTTCTTACAAATTGTGATTTTGAAATTCGTAAAAGTGGGCAGGCTTTACAAAACACTTTAATCGAAATTACGGTTTTGAAAATAGCTAAAAAACAACTTGACTTGGTTGCTTGTAAATAGCAACGAAAAAATAAAAAGAGATTTTTATGAAAAATAAATTTACTTCCGATTTAAGTTTTCCGAATATGGCTGAAGCTGTTTTAGTGCGAGCTGATAAAACAGGAATACTAAAAGATATAATTGTTCCTGAACTTCCTGAAGGCTGTAATTTTTTTTCTGCCAAAGATATTCCCGGTGAAAAAGAAATAAAGATTTTTAATTATGCTATTCCTGTTTTTGCTTTTGAAAAAATAGACTTTGTAGGACAGGCTGTCGGAATTTTAATTGGGGCAGAAAAAGAAATGCTCCTTAATTTACGAAAAAGCTTTCGCGTAATTGTAGAAGACAAAAATATAAATAATGAAAATACGGATAGTCAAAAAAAGTTTTTTGAATATCCTGTTATGTCAGAGCGAAGTTTTGAAGTTGGAAATTGGGACGAAGTTTTTGAAACTGAAAATAAAACTATCTCTTCGCTTTTGATGTTTGAAAGTCGTTATCATTATCGAAGTGAGCCTGCTTGTGTCAAGGTTGTCAATGGTAAAGAGGAAACTTGCGAAGTGTATCTCGCAACTCAGTGGCCCTTTTCTGTTGCGGAAACAGTAGCAAGCACTTTGGATATAAACAAAAAAGATGTAAACATTCACTTGATGTCTTTTGGTGAGCATATAAATTCTCTTGTTTGGTTTCCTTCCTTGCTTGCTTCACAATGTGCTGTTGCCACAAAACTTTCGGGAAGAAATATTTCGCTAAAATTTTCTCGAGTGGAAGACTATTCTTATACGACTGCAAGCCCGCATGTGCTTATACGACATAAAACTGCTGTTTCTGATTTTGAAAAAATTTTAGGAATGCAGGTGGAAGTACTAATTGATGCGGGAGCATTTTGTCCAATAATAGACGAAATGATTTTACAAATATTAACTGTTTCTTCCGGCATTTATGCAATTCCAAATTTGCAAATAAAAGTAAAGGCATTTAAAACACAGAGTAAGCCCACAGATTTTTTTGCAGGCTTAGGCGAAAGTTATATTTTAAGTGCTCTTGAAAAACATATTAACGAAATTATTTTAGAAAAAAATTTTTCCCCGATAGAATTTCGTTTGCAAAATATAAATACCGAAAACACAAACTTTGATGGAAAAATTTTACTTACGGAAAGTTTTGACTTTAGCGGGTTACTGAAAACTGTTTGTTCAGCAAGCGATTATCATAGAAAGTATTATGCGTATAAAGTTTTAAACAAAAGTGTACCTGTTAACTCTAAAACTCGTCTGCGTGGAATTGGACTTTCTACAGGTTTACAATATAGTGGTATCAATTCTTTTATTAAACGCGGAATTAATTATTCCGTAGAGATGACTTTAACGACTGATGGAAAAGCAATTGTTACAGTTGTAGATTGCACTGATGATTTAAAAAAAATGTTTGCAAAAAAAATTTCTAATTATCTCGGAATTGATGAGACAAATATAAAATTTATTGATGCAGATGAAAAAAATTTTAACATTATTAAAACGATGGAAAATAATATTTTGTACTTAACAAACTTGATACAAAAATGTTGTGAGTCGATAGAGCGAATGCGATTTAGAAAACCACTTCCAATAACCGTTAAAAAAAAATATAGAGTTGCAAAAAAAAAGGACTGGAATCCTGAAACTCTAGAAGGCGTTCCATTCAAAAGTGAAACAGGCGGGGCTTGTGTCGTGGAGCTTGAATTAAATCCAGTTTTGTATCGAGTGAAAATTAAAAATATTTGGCTGTCGGTTGCTCCCGGTGCTGTTTTTAAAAAACTGTCTGTCATTCAAAAAATAAAAAAAGAAATACAAAACTGTGTGTCGCAGCTCACTTTGGAAAATTCTTCGGTTACTAATTTTTTCCAATTTCGCATTTTGAATATTGCAGACGCACCAAAAATGCATGTTAAAATTTTACAGTCAGATGAAAAAAATGCCGTTTATAAAGGTGTTGAAAATATTGCTAATAATTTAGTTCCCGCTGCTTTTGCTTCTGCACTTGAACAAATTTTTATTCAAAGTGATGAACCTCTTTTTTCATTACCTGTTACAAATGAAAAAATTTACGATAAGATTTTACAAATGCAAGCTAAGGCTGAGCTCGCAAAGCAAGCTGAAATAGAAAATGAAAATTCAACTCAAGCAAATGAAGTGGAAGAAAATGTAAAAACTGAAATGCAAGTTTAACATCTTGTAAAAAGTTTTGCTTTATTTTATAATTGGTATGCAAAATGGTAATTAAAATTAACTTAAATGGAACAGATATTCAATTTGATGCCGAGCCGAACACGCGACTTCTAGAAATTTTGCGTTCAAAGTTTCTGCTAACCAGCGTAAAGTGTTCTTGCTTGCAAGGGTTTTGCGGAGCTTGTACTGTTCTGCTAGACGACATTCCTGTTCCTTCGTGTATGGTGCCGATTTGTAATATCAACGGTTCACGAATTATCACTCTCGAATATTTTTCTCAAGCTTATGAAAATGATTATAAAAAAATTATTGCAACGTTTAAAAAAGCCAATGTAAAAATGTGTGGTTTTTGCAATGGTGGAAAAATTTTTACCGCATATAAAATTATGCAAATGAAAGAAAGTGTTGATGAAACAAAAATTAAAGAAATGTTTCAAAGTCAACTTTGTCGATGTTCGGTTGCAGACTCTTTAGTTTTAGCAATGAAAAAATTAACTTAAGCGTGTCATTATGAAAACAAACACTCAAGAAAAAACAATTGTGTATCAACCGACTTCTTTAACAGAAATGCAAACCCTGTTAAAAAACAATCAGCAAATTTTACCGCTTGCCGCTTGCACCGAATTTTTGCAAGGACAACCTGAACTTTCTTTTTCTCTGCCAAAGTATTTAGTTTCACTTTTAAATTTAAAAGAGCTGCAGGATGTTAATAAAACTGAACGCTATTTAGATTTAGGAGCAATGGTTACACTAGAGCGAATTTTGGAACTCGGTGAAAAAAATATTCCGCCACTTCTTTATTCGAGTGTTCGCACCATTGCGTCTAAAAATTTACGCACACTTGCAACGCTAGGTGGCAATATTGCAATTACGCATAACTCAAAAACTCTTTATCCTGTTATGATAAGTTTGGACACTCGAGTTGAAATAAAAACTGGAACCGAAACTTTTTGGGAACCATATTCAAAATACGCTAGTGATGATTTTAAAAACTTACGAAGCAAGCCACACGTAATCACTCGAGTTAGGATTTACACCGAAAACTGGACACATAATTTTTTTTACCGCTTGGGAAAAAAAGGTCTTTTAGATAATAAAACTGCTTATTTTATTTTTTTAGTTAAGGTGCAGAAAAATTTAATTACCGACATTCGAATTTCTTTTACCGACAAAACTTTTTACCGAAGTCGTGAATTTGAAGACACAATTCTCGGTCGCACAATTCCATTTGACAAAAAAGACATAGCACAAATAATTGAAACATCGAAAAAATTTTTTACAAGTGAACACTTTGATGAAAAATTTAAAAAACTAATATTTTTTAACTTGCTTGAAAAATGTTTGCTTGACTTAAAATAATATTTTATATTTTGCGTTCTTGTATTTTTTTAAGGAAGTCGTATAATTTAAAAGCAAAGCTATGTTTTCGTTAAAAAAATTTTTTAACAAATTTAAAAAGATTCGTGTTTATGCTTTAGTTGGAAAAAGTGGCTCGGGCAAAAGCTATCGTGCACAACTACTGGCACAGGAATATAAAATCCAATTGATTATTGATGACGGACTTTTAATTGAGGGAGACGAAATTTTAGCTGGCAAAAGTGCAAAGCTCGCAAAACATTTTTTAGGTTCGTTGCGTATTGCTTTGTTTGACAACAAAGAACATCGAGACGAACTTGCAAAGGTTTTGCAAAAAAATAAAAATAAAAAAGTTTTAATTCTTGGAACTTCTGTCAAAATGGTAAACAAAATTGCAGCTCGTTTACAAATACCACAACCTGAAAAAATTATTTTTATACATGAAATTGCACGCCAAGATGAAATTGAGGCTGCACAACGAAGTCGTATGATAGAAGGTAAGCATGTAATTCCCGTTTCGTCTTTTGCTGTGAAAAAAAAATATCCGCAGATTTTTCACGACCGCATTACACTAATGCTAAAACGCAAAGGCAGTACACGTTCAGAAGTTTCCGAGCCCATTGAAAAATCTTTAGTGCGACCGCCATACACAAAAATCGAGGCTGTAAAAATTTCTGACGAAGCTCTTAAAGAATTTGTTACAAAGAGTGTTGAAGAATTTAATCCTGAAATTATTTTGAAAAAAATAGAAATCCAAAATATAGTAGATAAAAAAGGTTATGCTATTGAGCTTACAATTAACATTCCATTCGATGCACAAATTTCAATAAAGATTGAAAAGTTAAAAAAATTCATTACAGAAAAGTTAGAAAAATATGCAGCCGTTTCAATAGAAAGTATTGTAGTTATAATCGACAAGGTCGTTGTTAATTCTTAAAGCTGTTTTGCAAAAAATTTTCTACTTCCAAAAAAGCATCTAGTAAAAACGGTGTTAAAAAATTTAATCCTTTATTGTTTAATGCAAATTGTTTTTCTGTGTTTTCAAAAACAAAGTGTGAAAATTTTTTTATTGTATTGTATAAAAGCTTATCAAACTCAAGTCCAAAGCGAGCAAAAAAAATTTCCTTATCCAAACCTTTTTTAAGTCGCAACTGCATTAACAAAAAATCTTTTATTGTATCTTCAAAAGAAATTTTTTCAACCGTATACGGAAACCTAGTATTGTACCAAGCTTTAATATTTGTAAAGCCTGTTGTGCGAATTGTAGGGGTAAGACTATTTTGTTTTTGATTTAAAAAAAAAGTTCCCACCGCACTTGGTCCAAGTCCAAAATAGTTTTGCATATTCCAATAAGCCTTGTTATGGTTACTTTCATTTTTTTCTCCAAGTGCAAAGTTAGAAACTTCATAGCGAGTAAAACCTGCATTCACCAATTCTTTTTCAGCAATGTCAAAAAGGAAATTTGCTAAATCGTTTTCGCTATCTTGAATTGAGTCGGCTGTGCAGAGTGTATAAATAGAAATATGTTTTATTCCCACTTCGAGTAATTTTTTTATATCATAAATAACACTTGTCTTTGTTTGATTTTTAAAACCCACTATTAAATCACAAGAAATTTGTATCTTGTGTTTTTGTTTTGCACTGCACAAAAGAGCTAAAGCGTTTTCGATGTCGGCGGTTTTTGTAATTCGTTTTTGACTTTGTAAAATATTTTCAGAAAAAGTTTGCACACCAAGTGAAAAGCGATTGATCCCTCCAGCGATTGCTGCTTCCAAAAAATCGTAAGTTAAACTTTCAGGGTTTAACTCTATTGTAAATTCTCCGCCGTTAAGTTTTTTTTTGGAAAGAGTTTTGCTTAAATAAAAAATATCGTCGCAGGACAAAAGTGACGGAGTTCCTCCACCGACATAAATACTCGAAAAATTTTTTGTGTTAAAAAGATTTGTTAAATCATTTGCGTCGTTTAAAATTTTTTGGACAAACTTTGATGCAAGTACTTTTGAATTTTCTTTTTGCAAAAAATTTTTTACCGAGCTAAGCTCTAACGAATAAAAGTCGCAGTACAAACATTTAGATTTACAAAAAGGAATATGTACATAAAGCGCAAGCGAGGGGATTGAAAAATTTTTAGCTCGGAGCGTGTTTTTTATTTTTATAAATTCAGAGTTACAAAAATTATTTTCCACTTAGTTTTTAGCCTTATTATTATTTAGTGCAATTAAATTTAAACTAAAAACTTTTCCAGCTTTTAAAAGGAAAAAGAACGAAAATAATTTTTGTTTCAATTTGGCTTTTATCACAAGAACCTGAAAGCCGCGAATCCAAGCTTGATACGCGATTGTCCGTCAACAAAAAAAACTCATCTTTACCTAAAACAAAATTTTCTGTAGAGCCTGAAAAAGGCATTTCACTTTTCCAGTCATTCGGTAGTTGAATTGTTTGAATATTATAGTTTTGTTTTGTAAGTTCAAACTCTGTTAAAAAGTTTTCCGAGCCGGCAGGTTTTATATAGGCGATATAATCTTTCATATAAATTGTGTCGCCGGGCAAACCGATAACTCTAAAAATAGAACCGCTAACCAACGAACCTTTATATTCATCAAAGGGCAAATACATTTTTGCTGTAAAAAGTGAAAAGGCTTTGTTGATAGCTTTTTGAAAGATATTTAAACTTCCTTTAAAATGTGGTCTTTTAAAAACCAAATCTCCGCGTTCTAAAGTTTCTGCTTTTGCTCTTAAACTGCCCAAAACAATTTCACCACTTTTTAAACTCGGCTCCATATTATTTGTTTCAAGGCGATAAGTCATAATAAATGCACCTGTGATGATGTGATAAACTAAAACCGAAACTGCAAAAACAAAAACCAAAGCAAAAAATAATTTTCTTTTTATAATTTTTTCCGAGTATGAAAAACTTCTCATAAATATTTTACCTCTACAAAACTTTTTGAATTTAAAAACTTGTTATATTTTTCAACACATTAACTTCGCTTTTTTAAAATCTCCTCAAAGGATGCTAAATATTTTTTTGCTTGTGCTATTGAAGTCAAGCCATTTTCTTTTGGCATACAATTTTCTTTTAGCATTTTTAATTTTTCAGGTTTTGTAATTAAATCTAAAAGAGCATCCGCAAACTCGTTATCACTTTTTGCCATAAGCCCATTTTCACCATGAGTAATCCTATCAAAATAACAAGCGTCTTCTCTTAAAACAACGGGAACACTTGAGCTTAAACTTTCAGTAACAGTCATAGAATAAGTTTCTGAAAGAGATGCACTCACAAAAACATCTGCAATTTGGAAAAAGTCTGGAAGTTTTTCTCGATCAATAAAACCAGTAAAAGAAACCCTTTCATTTAAGCCAAGTTGTTTACTAAGTTTTATTAAATCGTTTTTTGCAGGTCCATCTCCAACGATTATAAGTTTTAAGGAAGTTGTACTTTGCTTTTGAGTTGAGTCAAAAATTTTTAAAAGTTGCTTTAGACGTTTTTCGTGTGAAACTCTACCAACATAAATCATAACAAAATCATTAGCATTTATTTTATACTTTTCTCTAATTTGTTTTTCTACTTCAGGTTTTTTTTCTATATTTGTAAAATCAGAATTGTCAATAGAATTTTCAATTAAAACTATTTTTTTATCTGGCAAAAGTTTTGTTAAATATTCTTTAACTTTTTGTGAAACAGCATAAACTACATCGGCATCTTTGTACATATACATTGTGTATAAGTTAGCAAGCAAACATTTTGGCAACAAAAACGAAAGTGGAATATATGCTTTAATATAGTGCTCCCAAAAAGTGTGAAAGGTCATTGTAAAAGGCTTGTTAAGTTTTTTGGCAGCCTTTCTTGCTAGCTTTGCCATTCTAAATTCGGAATGAGCATTTAGTATATCAATTTCATGCTCTATACAAAATTGCACAATTTCTTTGTAGTTCGCAGTTGCAATATATTCATTTGGAGCAACTAAAGATTTGCGAGCTTTTACAAAATGCACACCATCAATATCAAAGGAGTTTTCGCGTCTTGGTGTAATAACATAACAAGTGCACCCTAAACTTTCAAGGTCTTCTTTTAGTTGCTTGACTACAGTAACCACTCCGTTTATTTGTGGTGTATATGTGTCAACTAATAACGCAATATTCATAAAAATATTGTATCATTTTTCTGTATAAAAAACAAGTATAAGATGAGTTTCATTTTTTATAATAAAGGTTTTAATTTTAATGACTAGAATCTCAGCTCGTTTTTAAGTAAAATAAAGTATGAATGTTTTAAATGAAAAGCTTGTCGCTTTTTTTGCAAGTTATGATTTTGATGTTTCTGCACCTGAGATTGACGGAGCAACAAAGGCTCTTTTTTACGATATGAAAGTAGGACTGGAAAACGAGTTGGCACCTTTTACACAAGAAATGTTGCCCACTTGGATTCAAGTGAAAAAGCCGCGAGACAAGCGAGTAATTGTTTTGGATGCAGGAGGTACAAATTTTCGCTCCTTTTTGGTTGAAATAAAAAACGGCAAGGCGAAAATCTTAAAGTCAAAAAAAGGTCTTTTGCCAGCGGTGGAATCAGAGCTTACAAAGGACGAATTTTTTGAAAAGATTGCTGAGAATATTGAGTACTTAAAAGATGAAGCCCCTGAAATAAATTTTTGTTTTGCTTATGCTTTACAAATGACGCCTGACAAGGACGCAAAAGTTTTACGAATGTCCAAAGAAATTAAAGTTAAAGGGATTTTGAACGAGCTTGTCGGTGAATCTCTTTTTGAAGTTTTGAAAAAAAAGGGCTGGAAAAAATTAACAAAAATTTCCGTAATTAATGACACGGCAGCCGCACTACTTTCAGGGCTTTCTTTAGGCAAAGAATATTCCTCTTATATCGGGATGATTTTAGGTACAGGTTTTAATATCGCGTACATTGAAAGCGAACCGATTAAAAAGCTAAAAGAGAACGAACAGCTTTTAAATCAAATTGTGGTTTGCGAAACGGCAAAAACTAATAGGGTTGTCGGTTCTTGTTTTGACATTGAACTTCGAAAACAAACGATAGACGGGGAACTTTGTAAGCTTGAAAAAATTTGTGCAGGAGCATATCTCGGCGATTTGATTTCGATTTGTTTTAGGCACGCTTGCAAGGATAAAATTTTCACAAAAAATTTTGCGTCTGCTTTTGAAAAAAAGAATTTTAGTTTTCAAACAATAAACGAATTTTTAACGGGTGAAAATTTGGAAGATAACGAAATTATAACATTGATTAAAAAAATAAGCGCAAGTAACGAAGACTTGTATCTTTTTAAAAACATTGCAGTGAACGTTTTGGAGCGAGTTGCACGAGTTGCTTCGGCGGCTTTAATTGCGGTGGCTTTAAAAACAAAACAAGGCAGAAATGCGAGCTCGCCAATTTGCATTGTAGCGGAGGGAACGACTTTTAAAAAAGCTTTTGGTTTGAAAAAAAATGTAGAAAAATTTTTAACGGAACATTTGACAAAAAAATATGGAGTTCATTTTGAACTTCACGAAATAGAAAATGCAATCGCTTTGGGTGCCGCTTATTTTAGTTAGACAGTTTTCCGTATTGCCGCGATTTTAAAATTATGCCATTGCAGTTTTAGCATTTTTACAACTCAAGCTTTTTTGCTTAAAACTTTTTCCTTCCGCTTTTGGTGTGAGCGGAAGGTCATAAACTCACGATGAGTATTTTTTGCAAAGTTGAAAACTTATCCTTAAACTAACCTTGAGTTTTTACGCTTAATTAAAGCCTAGCCCAAAGTTTACGCTTTTGCACTTTCCTTGTGTAAAGCTCTTCAAGTTTTAGCTTTGTTTTTCAATGCGAATTAGTTTTTTTAAATTCTCTGTAGTTACAGATATTCTGCTGGTATATGCTTTTAGAAGCTTTTATAACTCATCAATTTCTAACTCGGAAAGACCAGTTACCTTAACAATTTTTTCCACAGAATCACCCAAATGCTTTAATAATTTTGCCGTTTCTAACTTTGTTTGATAAGCACCTTTTTCATATCCTTCAGATCTACCTTCAGCGTGTCCTTCGGCACGTCCTTTGTTGTACCCTTTTTCTCCGGCTATTTCACTTTCAAATTTAAGCATTCTTTGATAATTGTTTTCAGAAATTTCGCGTGCAATGCGTCGCTCTTCTTCGGTAACTGTAAGCAATACTTCATTCGCCATATTTACTCCTTTGTTCTTTTCGCAAAGTGATTTTATCATTTCTGTTTTTGTGTCTTCTTTATAATTTGCCAAAAAGCGTATCCAATAATCTTTTGCAGTGTAGTTGTTAATATGCTTATTCATAGTGTACGCTATTTCTTTATTTAATTCAAGATAGAAAAACTCAAAGCCCGAATCTTTTGAGCCTGTGGGCAGTTGGATTTTTTCAGGTACATTTTCACCAAAAACTGTAAAACTGATGGCGTAAAGCGGCTCGTTGTGCTTTGGGTGCAAACTTAAAAAGCGGGCGACCGTTTCGGATAAATACATCGCTACACGACGAGGGTAACTAGTCTGCCAAAACTGCTGCATTTCAATGTTCACAACTAGACGATTGTCCGTTTTTACTAATAAATCCAAACGGTAAGTTTCGGCATTCGGACTGTCACGGATTATTTCCGTGTTCAAAACATCGGCAGTTTTGATCTCTCCATAGGTGTCCGCTAAAAACGCATTTAGGAAGCTGATCAAGGCTTTGTTTCCTTTTTCACCTTTTGTAAACATAAGCTTAAAAACCCAGTCAGTTTTTGGGTCAAGTA
>JARGFC010000049.1:0-12610 GCA_038397925.1 Treponemataceae bacterium | reverse complement strand
AGCGTAGCTCTGGTTTGCTTACGGACAAGAATTTTTGAACAAAAATTCTTGTCCCGACTTTGCCAGATTGGCGTTTTAGCTTAACGCGAAGTTACAAACCGCTCACCCATCCAGAGTGAGCGGATAAGCGGTTTTCGCAAGTGAGGACAAGTTTTACAAAAGTTAAAGCACACTTCACCAGTTAGTCGTCCTTGTTGGGAGTTTTTCGAAAAGCAGTTTTTTTAACAATGCTAATATAACAGCAATTTATAACTTTTAGTAAACTCCGAAAAAAAAGCGGTAACCTTTCGATTACCGCTTTTTTAATTATTTTTTAGTTTTGCGTCTTGTTGTTTTTCTCTTAGAGCCTGAAGGGCTTTTTAGCTTAGGGGTAATCTTGCGACCTTCTTTTTCAGCTCTTTCGATTTCGTTTTGTGCAATAGCCAAAAGTGCTATTGGAACAGAATACGAAGAACAAGAAACATAATTCAAGCCTGCTTCCATACAAAACTTAACATTTTCAGGGCTAGCACCATGTTCACCGCACAAGCCTGTAATTAATTCGGGACGGACTAAACGTCCGCGTTGAAGAGCAATCAATATTAGTTCCCTAACTGCCGAATCTAAAACTGCAAATGGGTTCCCATCAATTAAGTCGTACATTGTGTAGTCAGGCATAAAGCTATTAAAGTCATCACGGGAAAGCCCCAAACTTGTTTGAGTGAGGTCGTTTGTCCCGAAAGAGAAAAACTGTGCATAGTTCGCAATTTCGTCAGCATTGAGTGCAGCAGATGGCAACTCAATCATAACGCCTATTTTGTACTCCATTTTTTTAGCCTTAAATTTTTCTCGCACTTCTTCTTCTATAGAAACTAAACCTTCGTACGAGTGTCCTTCAATTTTTTTACCAAAAGCTATTTGTTTAAATTCTCTAAAACTCATAATCAATGGTATCATAATTTCAGGATGCACATCTACTTTTTCAGCAGTCAAAGAATAAGCTGCATCAAACAAGGCACGAATTTGCATCGCATAAATTTCAGGATAAGAAATTGCAACACGACAACCTCGGTGTCCAAGCATTGGGTTGATTTCAGACATCATTTCGATTTGGGATTTAAGCTTGTTTTTGCTTACTGTTTGTTTTTTTGTTTTTTTAACATAATCCACATATTCTGAAAGCTCTCCATCATTCAGAGGCATAAACTCATGCAAGGGCGTATCCAAAAGTCTTACAGTTACTTCTTTTCCTGCCATAGCTTTAAAGATTCCATAAAAGTCATCTCGCTGAAATTTATAAAGCTTTTCAAGGGATTTTTCTCTGTCACTAGCGTTTTCACTTAAAATCATATCACGGAAAATATTAATTCTGTCTTCTTTAAAGAACATATGTTCTGTTCGACAAAGCCCAATGCCTTCCGCACCAAATTCCAAAGCCAAGGCAGCATCACGTGGGCTGTCGGCATTTGCTCGCACGTGGAAATCAGAAACATATGCCTTTGTTAATGTTATAAAATCCAAGAGCCCAGAAGTTTTTGGATCAGGCTCAATTAGTTTTACTTCACCAAAGTACAAAACAGGGTCTCCGTAATATGGCACATTTAAGCTAATAGTGTCTCCTTCGTTGATTGTTACGCCATCAATTATAGCTTTATTTTTCATTATTTTCATATCGGGGCGAACGAGGGAAATTTTACCGTACTGCCGAGCAACAACAGATGCGTGAGCTGCGTAGCCACCTTCGTTTGACAAAACACCGGTTGAAACTTCGATAGCTTTAACCTCTCCTGCGTAAGTTGCGGGCATACATAAAATACAGCGGGTATCCGTACCTTCCATCTTAGCTTTTTTTTGTGCATCAATCAGAGAGTCCGCACTAAAGTACACACGCCCGACTGCAGCTCCCGGTGCTCCTGCAATACCGCCTGTTGACATCTTTAAAGCTTTTACACTTGATGTGTCAATGACAGGATGAAGGATTTCGTTAAGCTGTCCCGGTTTTACTGTTTTGATTACATATTCAGCATCGACTACGCCTCGATTATAAAGGTCTAAAAGCAAATGCACTAAAGAAATAGTTGACTTTGCTTCGACTGACTTTTGTTCAATAAGCCAAAGTTTACCCGCTTCAATCGTAAAGCGAATAAGCCGAATATCCTTGTTGTTGTCTTCCAATGTCCAAGCAATTTCTTGTAGTGTTTTTAAGTACTTGGGAGTAATAGAATTTATGTCCTTACCCTCGGCACTCAGTTCGTCAAATTGTTGAACAAAAAAATCTCCTTGCAACTTTTTTTCACCCGTTACAATATTGCGAGTATTAAAGACACCCGAGTAGGAATCCTTGCCATAGTTACCATAAGCCATAGGCTGGATTAAAATAGCAACATCATCTTCGTTGTCTTCTTCAAGATATAATAAATCGCTTATGACTCTTAAAGTATGCTCAAGTTGTTCTTCTGCACAATCAAAAAAACCTTCTGGTAAATAACTTTCAAACTTGTCCATAATTTCTATGCCTGAAAGCTTAGCTCCAGTTTTATCTAAAATTTTTTCTACTTGTGAAATAGCAGCCTCTGCATTTTTTAAATCTGTAGCATTTTCTTCAAGCTCCGCTATTTTTTGCAAAAGCTGAAAAACACCCTTTAGCATAAACGCAACTTCATTAGCAGCAAATTCTGCCCCAACTTTTTCTTCAAAGCCTGCTAAAGTATCTCTAGTCAAGCCAAAGTTATGTAGCGTAGGATAGGCGGAAATGCTCAAGTTTGGTGAAATAACCAACTTAATTAAAAGAGGATTTTTTTCACTATTAAACTTTTTATTAACAACCGCACCTGTTTTTTCAAGCATTGGTACTAAAACTTTGCAAACATCTTCATCTGGTAAATCTTGTGCAACCGTTGCATCAATAATTATACCGGGTAAAACAGGCAAGTTAAGTTCTGCAAGTTGGTTAGCCTCTCGTCCTCGTATACCTAAATGATCGTGATTTACTTTTCCATTGATTGGGTTTTTTGAACTAAAATAATAAGTATTCTTTGCTATTGACATTTTTCCTCCTAGAACAAATTTAACACAGTGTCGGGCGAACCTTTTAAGAAAGCTCCGAAAGCTTGGCTCGCACCTTGAGTTAAATACTTTCTTAGCTTTGACAAATCTCTAATATTTTCATCCGCAACTGAAAACTGTATCATAGTACCATGCTTAACCTTGCCCCACTTAAAGAGCGTGTTAATATCTACAATTCTTTCACCCTCATAAAAAACCATAACTTCAGCATTGGGATATTTTGCATTATAAGCTCTGATAATTCTCTTCCATGCTTCTACATTTCCGTTATGGAAAAGCTCATTAGAAACTAAAACCGAAACAAGTGGCGACATGTTTTTTCGTCCGACAGGAGTCGAAGCTACAGGTTCTCGTCTCAGGTATTCTGGAACTTCATACTCATCTTCAGTATATGTTGTTTGACTTGATGTGCGTCTAGCGGGAGCTTTTTTCTTTCTAGTTGTGGTCACCTTTTCCACAGGTGGCTCTTCTACTTCAAAGACAAAATCCCCCGATGTTACAGAAGCTGGCAGGCGTGTTTTTCTGTTGTCATATATCAATTTCAAAAGAGCATTTACAACTTTGTCAGATAGTTTTTTGTCTATTTTTTCGTCTCCCTTTCCAACATATATATTTAAAAGCTCATTTTTTCTCAAACTTTCAAACACACTCACATTTGCAGGATTTTTTGGATTAAAAACTAAAAAACCTAAATCAGGGTGATGATATCCTAAAACAATATCAACACCGTGCCATTTTGAAATTTCATCTATTACTGATTGCGGATCTTTACATACAGCTTCAAGATTTATCGAAGAAGCTGTATATCCTTTTTTATCTAAAAGAACGACATAAATTATTGGTAAAACAGCATCCGGTACAATTTCTTTTTCGGTCATCATTTTATTAATTGTGTCGGCTACATTTTCATCTTCAACATTTAAAATATCAATAACAGATTGACAATGCCCTACAGCATTATTAAAATCTGTCCGCTTAGCAAACGGTACATAAAAATATGATTTTGTTTCCATAAATATTCCCCTTTAAAACAAAACCCCCGAAGTTTTTGGGTATCGGGGGTTAAAAATTAATTCATAAGAAAAAGATTTTCCTTATATCCTAGATTTTTTCCAAACCTGATTTTGCACTAGAGCGTCCACGTCTTGAGCTTTTTGCAGCTGTCCCCTTCTTGGTAGTACGTGTTGTTCGCTTAGTTGTTTTAGCCTTTGCACCAGGTAAACTCTTGGTGCTTTCAGCTGCCTCTAAAACAGGTGTTTCTGCAACTACTTCTTGGAATGCAGTTCGACCAGCAGGAGCGCTAGCAGTTGGATCTGGTGTATCATCTGCGCTAGCAAATGATTTTGCAAGGTCTGCTCTAACAGTTGAACGACGTCTTGAGAACGAAGCAAAGGCTGCGTCTTCAAAGCCCTTCGAAATACCTGACAAGAACTCGTTAAGTAGGTTAGCCATACCGTCCAATGTAGCCTTCTTTCGCTTGATTGATGTAATATCAACATCAAGCAAAACACCCGGCTGGATGTGGTATGGGTTAATGGTATAGTCAAACTTGTCAAATTCAGCTTGTAGCTTGTCTAAGCGACTTTCCATAACACGACGCTCAATTGGGTATTTGTAATCATACAGATCTTGAAGTTTTTGACG
The DNA here is from genome assembly GCA_038397925.1 of Treponemataceae bacterium. Taxonomy (GTDB): domain Bacteria; phylum Spirochaetota; class Spirochaetia; order Treponematales; family Treponemataceae; genus Treponema_B. The sequence continues at coordinate 7,921 of JARGFC010000049.1, read as the reverse complement.
CATAATGATAAGTCGTTTGCGCAATTTATCTTTTTCATAAATATACGTGCGGTTCATTTTTTCAACTTCTGTTTCGCCAACTTTTACAAAAGAAATTTCGTCCCAAACCTTAGCAATATCTTCATATGCAGGTAAGCCGTTCTTTTCTTTGTAGTTCTTTCTGATGTAGTTTTTGTACTTTTTAGCCAAGTCATCAAAGTCAGTGATTCGAGTACCGAATTTTGATTTGTCATAGACGGAATGGACAACATCCCAAATATGCTCAATTTCAGTTTCAAAAGAGCGAACCATAACTTCATAAGCCTTTCTTTCTTCTACAAGCTGTGCACCGTTGATATATCGAAGTAAGATAGAAAAGCGTTCATCAGGGAGATTAGCAATGTCAGTATCATCATATTCACGAATGATTAACAGTCGATTGTTTTTCATGTTTTCGATGTACTGATATCCCATCTTTGAAGTGTCCAAGATAGAAGTGATTGAGTTAACAGCTGTGTTAAAACCTCTACTTCGGATGTTTTCCAAGTCTACGATTTTCTTTAAGTTTTCTCGAACATTCAACTGGTCAAAAGTTTCTGGGTCAATTTCTGCACGCAGATTATTGATTCTGTCCATAATTGCTTTTGACATTGTGCTGTATCGCTTACTCTTTGGATTGTCCGGTTCATCGTCTGTGTAGTTTTCAACTCGATTCATTTTTTCAAAGATAATAGAATTCCCATCAAGTTCTTCTAAACCTTTATCAATCCTTTCGTCTTTTAGTTTTTCAATTTCCTTATCAATTTCCTGCATATAATGGTCTGACAAAAGGTCTTTGATAATGTACTCAACTGTTGACTGATAATGGAAAATCGGACTGATTAATTCCGTGTCCAAAATGTTAATCGAAAGCTTAACATCGGTAACAGTCTTTGGCTTTGCAAGGTTATCCTTAAAAGCACACTTCACAATAGCGTAAGCGTTTTGTCCTCGAACAAAAGCTCCGACGTCTGTCTTTTGACGAAGCAACGCGTTGGTCATTGTTTCCAAATCGTTTACACCACGTTGTACATGTCCTTGCAGGTGTCCATACATATTAACAACAGACTTTTCAATTTCCCCTGTGTTAAACTTGTCAGCCCCACCAACTTCATCCAAAAGATTAGAGATTTCCTTTGGAGTGTAGCGGTCTACAACTTTCATTTCCTCGCGGTCAATAAAGTTTCTAACTTTCTTTACCATTTCATCTTCAGCGGTTACCATGTAACGGTTGAACATATTTTGATAGTTTTGGTTAAAGTAGTTGTACAACTTTTCCTTTACGCCACCCATAACATCCAATCTTTCCAACACTTCTTTTGGAAGCTTTGTTGTTAAGTGATGTAAAACTTTGTTCGTTTCTTCCTCGATCAACTGATTAACTTCTTTTTGCTGATCTCGGTAATCTTGAGCTAATGAGTTTCGTGAACCGACAGCACTTGGCTTTTCCGGATGGAACACATTAGGGCTCTGAGGTAGATCAATACTTGCCATTTTACTTCTCCTTAATTTAGCAATTTTTATGTAGTCATAAAACTACATAATATATATTCTACATATTTTTAAAAAATTGTAAAGTCTTTTTTATTTTTTCTCTATAAAATAATGAGTTTTTTAAAAAAATTTTGTAAATACAGAGCTTTTTAATGTTTTATATATAATTTACACATTGATTATAAAATGTTTTACGCTATTGAAATTTATCTCAATAAGCTGTAAAATACCTTATTGATTTTTTAACCAATAATGCATTAAAGTGTAATTCTTAAAATGCAAAAACATTTGGGAATAGCTTTAACAAAAGCAATTATTGCGACAGTGTAAATTTGCTTTTAAGGAGTTTGGCTTTTATGAAAAAAAATTTGAAAATTGTTTTTAGCTTTTTATTTTTAATGAATGTTTTTTTTATTTTTGCAGGTGAGCGAACAATTCCCGTTGATATTTTTTTAATGATTGACAAATCTTTGTCAATGGAAGAGCCCGGTAAATTTGACAGTTTACAAAAATGGGTTTTAGATGACTTAATCGGGCAGATGTTAATTAAAGACGACTGGATTACAATTTACCAATTTTACGAAAAGCCTGAACACCTTTTGACTTTAAACATAAGTGACAACAATTCTAAACAGCAAGTTTATAACACTGTTAAAAACATTAAACCAAATGGACCTTACACCGACATTGGCTATGCTTTGGAAACTGTTCAAAAAGCTCTTGATGAACGCGGTTCAAATGGGCGTTTTAAAGTTTTGCTTTTATTATCCGACCTAATTCAAGATGCACCATGGACATCAAAATATCGTGGCAAGCAAGATTCTTTTCAAAGTCCATATTTGGTGGAAGCTCGTATTATTAAACATGATAACTGGTATGAAATAACTTTGGATATGGATATCCAAGATGCAGTTGTTCAACGAACCCAATCCCTTTATTCTGATGTTGTTGCAAACGAAGGCTTGCCACGAGAAAAAAGCAGTCAGAACGAAGCTTTAGTAAAAGGCGATACTAAAGTCGTTACTACTGGAAACGCAGGAAGTTCTGACTCAGGAACAGGCGTTGGCACAACAGGCACAAATGAAACAGATTCAAATGGTATCGCAGATATAACAGATTCAGATTCGGTTTCAGGCAGTGACACAAACTTAGGAAGTTCCAACTTAGGAACAGGTGTTGACACAACAAGCTCAAGTGAAACAGGTTCAAGTGGTGTCGCAGATACAACAGGTTCAGATTCGGTTTCAGGAAGTGACACAAACTCAGGAAGCTCCAACTCGGGAACAGGTATTGACACAACAGGTACAAATGAAACAAGCACAGACGGAAATAATTTAGTTGCGAGAAAAACTGAAGCTAAAAAAACTTCGGATAAAAATTTAGTAAAATCTTTTTTTGCAAAACATAGCACTTTGGTTTTTATTATTCTTGGTGCTTTGATTTTGTTAATCTTGCTCATTGTTTTTATTATGTATTTAATTCGAAAAAACAACCGCAAAAAAGAAGCAGAAAAAGAAAAGATCGATTTGGTTTAACTTTATTATTTTTACAAAAGGACTTGTTTTTTACAAATGAAAAAAATTTTTACCGGTGTTTTTGTTTTAGTTCTTGTTTGCATCTTTGGTGTGCTACTTTTTTTTAGGCTTAAAAAAACAGAAGAAGTAGACACAACTACTATTTCAAAAATCATTAGTCCTGTTGCTAGTGTAGAAAAGGAAAGTTCTGACACAAGTGACGAAAATACACAAGCAGTTCGCTCAAGTTTAGTTCCGCTTGAAAGCACTGAAAACTTTTTTACCGAGTGTGATGCAGACTTGAACCTTGACGGTTTTGACGATAAGGTAGTTGCAGTACGAAAGGCAAGTGACAACGCAATATATTTAATCCCTGCAATTTCGAACCCCATAAAAAAAACTTATGAGCGACAAGAGAAAACACGAATTGAAATTATGCAAGCAAGCAACTTAGCTCTTTACGCTTTGGATTTAGGTTTGGATGAAAAACCTGCTATCGTTTGTTCTTGCACAACCCAAGATAATATTCAAATTTTAATAATTTTTTTACTTGAAGAAACTAAAGACGCAAAGTTAAGCTTAAAACAAACTTCGGTTTTTCACGCTGACATTCAAGTTCGCATTAACAAAAATCCTAAAGCACAAGTTGTAGGTTTGGGACAATATTCTGTTTTATGTTTTGAATCTGATGTCAATGCGCCAAACACTTTAAGCCAAGTTGAAAAAACTTATACTTGGTCTGAAAAAGATAAAACCTTTCAAAAAACAAACGAAACAATTATTCCCGGTGAAAAAATCGAAGATCAAATTTTACGAAAAATTGGCAATGGCAATGTAAAATTGTTTAGAGAATTTTTACAAGGGCTTTGGGTGCATCAAAGCAAAAACACAAATTCCTCCAACGCAAAACTTTTGTACTTTAACGATGTCGCCAACGAAATTACTTTTACCGACAGAGAACTCCAAGAAGTTTATGTTATATCAAATGTAAGTCAAAGACGATATGGCATATATTTTACCACATATAACAAATCTTTAAACACAATTATTTTACGCATTGACATTGAAATAAAAAGCTTAAACGAAATCAATGTTCGTGTTGTGGAAAGTGTTACACGATTAAAAATTGGAGCGGAATCTTTGTGGGATGGCGTCTACACAAAAAAGGATAACACCATCAGAGCAACTGCTGAAAATCCAAAGCTCCGTGAAATCGAAAATATCTTGCAAACGGAAAATGTAGTTTGGAAAAATGCAGACCATAGTTTAAAAATTATGCAGAACAAATTTGTCTTTAAAACTTCGGACGCAGAACACTTAGGCGAGTTTACTTTAATGAACATAAAAGATAAAATAATTTTACAACTTCGCAGTAATAATAAAAATATTTTTTACGAAATCACCACAGCGAATAATTCCGTTATTTTAAATGAAGTTGAAATTAAATTAAGCTCTGTTAAAAATTTAGGCAATGAAAAAATAATCTTGGTCAAGTCTAAAGAGTAAAAATGATAATTGAAAACCTAAACTCAAAGTGATTTTTGTTTTAATGATTTTGTATTCTTAGACTTTTTTAAAAGTCAATTATTATACCATTTACAAAAATTTTTGCACTGCGTTTAATAATTCATCAATCCCTTTTTTTTCTTTTATTGAGCCGACAATCGAATTTGGATAGCGTCTTTTTAATGAGGCAACCGCTTCCGCATTGTGTGTTTTGTCGGTTTTGTTTATAAAAATAATTTGCTTTTTTTCTTCACAATTTAAATCTTGCAAAACATTTTGAGTTACATCCAAACATTCAAGCATTGCAGGATGAGAAGCATCACAAAGGATAATCAAAAAATCGCTATATTTTGTTTCTTCAAGAGTTGATTTAAAAGCATCAATTAAGTCGTGTGGAAGATTGTCCACAAAACCAACCGTGTCCGTAAGAAGTACAAATTCCCCACAAGGCAGAAACACTTTTTTTGTCAAGGAGTCTAATGTCGCAAAGAGTTTATTTTTAACACCGGTTTTTTGTTTTGACAAAACTTGCAAAAGAGAGGACTTTCCACTATTCGTGTAACCGACAATTGAACCAGTTTTTAACTCAGAATTAAGACGGTTTTTTCGTTGATTGTTGCGAACGCTTTCGACAGTTTTTAACTTTTTGTTTAGCACTGTAATTCGTTTGCGTGCAACTCGGCGGGAAAGCTCCAACTTTGTTTCACCCGCACCTCGTGAACGAAAAACACCGCCTCGCTGCTGGGAAAGTTCAGTCCACTTGCGAGTCAAGCGAGGCAGAGAATATTTTAGCGATGCAAGTTCTACTTGGAGTTTTGCTTCTGCAGTTTGTGCCCTGTCAGCAAAAATCTGAATTATAACTTCTTCCCTATCAATCACGCACAAAGACAATTCGTTTTCCAAGTTTCGTTGAATGCGTGGATTAAGCTGCGTATTAAAAACCACAACATCCGCCGCCAAACTTTTTGCCACTGTAGCAAGTTTTTCCAACTGCCCTCTCCCAATAAAAGTGGCTGGATTAATTTTCCCGATCTTAAAAGTTTCCTCTCCAACGACTTCTAAACCAATACTTTCCACCAAGCTTTTTAGCTCGCCCTGTGCAACATCCGCTTGCAAAATTTTAAGCTTATCATTTTGCAACTTCGCCGTAAAAACGAGCAAAGCTTTTTTTGTAGGTTCAACTAATTCGTGCAATTCTTCTCCCTGCGTGACATCTGCTCAAAAACGCCCACATAACATTTTACAGCAAAACAAAAAAATGTCCAGTCTATTTTGACCTTTGTAAGACTTGTCTTTACTTTGCGAAAATCGCTTATCCCATCGCTTTGGATGGGCAAGGAGTTCTAAACTTGGCGATAAGTTACACCGCAAATCTGGCAACGAGGGGCGGGAATTTTTGACGCACAAAAATTCCCACTTAAGCAAACCAGAGCTACGCTCCTCGCCTAAGCGTAAGCTTTGTAAAAACTCGATTTTGTTTTATTTTAGCCCGCCATCCGTGGCGGATATTCGAGGAACGCTCAAAAAATAAATCAAATAGACTTGAAATGAAAAAAGCTTTCGGGTATAATTTCTAAAATGAGCGATTTAAAATACGAAGTTATAATTGGTTGTGAAATTCATTGTCAGTTGTCGACAAAAACGAAGGCGTTTTGTGCTTGTGAAAATCGGTACGGAGGAATGCCTAATTCTAGAGTTTGTCCTGTATGTTTAGGTTTGCCGGGTGCTTTACCTCAGGCGAGTAGAGAATATTTTGAGCAGGGAATTAGAGCGGGGCTTGCTTTGGGTTGCAAAATCAATGCTCGCTCAAAGTTTGATAGAAAGCATTATTTTTATCCCGACTTGACAAAGGGGTTTCAGATTACGCAATTTGATATGCCTTTGTGTAGTGAAGGCGGAGTTGATATAAATTTGGCAGAAACTGGGGCGGAGCCTGAATTTAAACGAGTGCGAATTGAGCGGATTCATTTGGAAGAGGATGCGGGAAAAAGTTTGCACATTGGGGAGGAGTATAGTTATATTGACTATAACCGTTGTGGAGTGCCTTTAATAGAAATTGTTTCTATGCCTGATATGTCCTCTCCTGCTGAGGCGGCGACCTATATGCAAACAGTTCGGGAGATTTTAACCTTCGTAGGTGTGACAGATGGAAATTTGGAAGAAGGAGCTTTGCGTTGTGATGCAAATGTCAACTTAAAGATTACCGAAAACGGAAAAGAATTTCGTACACGAATCGCGGAAATCAAAAATATGAACTCGTACAAGGCAGTTCACGATGCTTGTACTTATGAAGTTAAACGCCAACTTGCCGATTATCAAGCGGGAAAAGCCTTGCCTTTTGCACTCGGCTATAAATACACAATGGGCTGGGACGATGCAAAGGGGCAGACTGTACTTCAGCGAACAAAGACAAAAAACATTGACTATAGATTTATGGAAGAAGTGGATTTGCTCACTGTGAATTTAAGTTCGGCTTTTATTAACGAGGTCAGCAAAAGTGTTGGTGAGCTCCCCGAGGCAAAGCGTCAACGTTTTTTGCGAGACTTTGGGCTTTCTAACTTTGATGTGCAAACCTTAACAGGAAACAAGGATTTAAGTGAGTGGTTTGAAAAGGCTACAGTAGGTGCTAAGGATGTTAAAAAAATCGCTAACTGGATTTTGGCAGAAGTGCTTGCTGTTATTAACGAGCGTGGAATAAGTCTTGCCGAGCTACCTTTTAAGCCTAACGATATTACCGAACTTGTAAATGCTATTGAGGAAGGGAAAATTACCAGCAAGCAAGGAAAAGATGTTTTTGCAAAAATGCTAGAAACGGGAAAAAAGCCTAATGCTATTATCAAGGAAAGCGGTTTTGAGCAAATCAGCGATTTAAATACAATCGAAAAGTTTGTTGACGAAGTGTTTGCCGAAAATACAAGTGCAGTCGAGGACTGGAAAAAAGGCAAAACAAATGTTGCAGGCTGGTTGATGGGACAAGTTATGAAAAAGTCCAAAGGTAAGGCGAATCCTGCCGAGGCAAGCAAACTAGTAAATGAAAAGCTGAGTAAGTTATAGGTCTGGTGGGGGAAGTCTCCCCCTCGCTCCAGCCACCTTGTTCGCTTTGCTCACTTCGGTGTCTTCTGCTACCCCCTCTAACGGGGGTTCCACCCCCGTAACGCCCCCGCCTGTTTTCGCTTTAATACTCTCGCACGAACGGCGAGCTAGTACAAAACAATGGCGATGTTTTACAACAAAAAAAGTATTCAAGATTGCAAAACTCGTTCACATTGAAAATACAGTAAATAATTTCAAAAAACCAATCTTTTTAAACTTTTTTTTCAAAGATGCATAAAAAAAACAAAATAATTAGCTATCTTTAGGGTATGAACGAAAAAAACTTTATTAACAAA
>JARGFC010000048.1:0-76253 GCA_038397925.1 Treponemataceae bacterium | reverse complement strand
CTGAAATAGCGTCGACAAAATTAATTGTCGAGTTTTGCTAGTGCAAAACGTCGCATCATTATAGTGTGTGCTTGTCGCACACGGGAATTCAGCTCTTTCGCGAACTGAGGTTCGCGAAAGAGCCGAATTTATAGGTTTGTTCTTTTCGCAAAGTGATTTTATCATTTCTGTTTTTGTGTCGTTTTTGTAATTTGCTAAAAAGCGTATCCAATAATCTTTTGCAGTGTAATTGTTTATGTTCTTATTCATAGTGTACGCTATTTCTTTATTTAATTCAAGATAGAAAAACTCAAAGCCCGAATCTTTTGAACCTGTAGGAAGTTGAATTTTTTCAGGCACATTTTCACCAAAAACTGTAAAACTGATAGCGTAAAGTGGCTCGTTGTGTTTTGGGTGCAGACTCAAAAAGCGGGCGACAGTCTCGGATAAGTACATCGCAACACGACGAGGGTAACTGGTTTGCCAAAACTGCTGCATTTCGATGTTCACAACTAGACGGTTATCAGTTTTTACCAATAAGTCCAAACGATAAGTTTCGGCATTTGGACTGTCACGGATTATTTCCGTGTTTAAAACATCGGCGTTTTTTATTTCGCCATAAGTGTCGGCTAAAAAAGCATTTAGGAAACTAATCAAGGCTTTATTTCCTTTTTCGCCTTTTGTAAACATCAGCTTAAAAACCCAGTCAGTTTTTGGGTCAAGTATATTATCTAAACTCATAATAAAACTCCTTTTTTTTATAAGTTGTTCTATTATAAATATACTCGAAAAAATTCAAAAATTTATCATCTTTGAAAAAAAAGTTTAAAAAAGTTTAGATTTTTGGAGTGATGTAAAGATTTCACCTTGAAAAAACATCCTTGTTTTTCAAGGTGGTCGAGTTTTGAATTTTCTATTTATAATGCAAGAAAAATTCAAAACATCGCAAAAGCAAAATACTAGCCCGACATCCGTGTCGGGAGCAGCAATTTTCGAAAATTAAGCCCAAGTCTTACAAAAGTTAAAATTTCAATCCACTTTACAAAAAAAACTTATTGAGATAAAATAATAAAAAGCTTTTGGGGTAATTTATGAAAATCAAATTTAAGAATAAGTTTTTGCTTGGTTCGGCTTCTGCTGCTACTCAAATTGAGGGTGGGGAGCTTGATTCAAATTGGATGCAGTTTTTTAAGGAGGGACAGGTAAGGGATAATTCCTCGCCTGCAAAAGCAACAGAACATTGGAAATACTGGAAATCTGATAATGAACTTATGGTGCAAATGGGTATGCAAATTGCACGGGTTGGTTTGGAGTGGGCAAGAATTTTTCCTGAGGAAGACAAGATAGACGAGGACGCCCTTCAACAATACTTGGACGAAATAAACTTTTTACAAAAAAACGGAATAAAAGTTTTGCTTACGATTCATCATTTTTCAAATCCAATGTGGTTTGAAAAAAAGGGTGGCTGGATAAGGTTTGAAAATGTAAAATATTTTTTACAACTTGTGCAGGTAGTTACGGAAAAATTTGCTTCGGTAGTTTCCGAATACATCACAATTAACGAGCCGAATGTTTATGCTACGAATTCTTACTTTTTCGGTGAGTGGTATCCCTGCCATAAATCTATGAGTGAAACTTTTGCCGTTATGGAAAATATGGCTTATGCTCATATTAAGGCATATGAAATGATTCACGTCGCTCGCAAAAATTTAGGCTTTAACGAAACAGAGGGTACTAACAAAACAATGGTAAGCTTTGCAAATCACTTGCGAGTTTTTATTCCAAAAAATCGTTTTAATCCCTTTCATCGTTTGGCTAGCAATTTTAGCGAATATCTTTTTCAGTCAGCTCTTTCTAAGGCGATGACACTCGGAGAGTTTTCCTTTCCATTAAAAAATCGAGGTGGAGTTAAAAAAGGTGTTTATGTTGATTTTCACGCTTTAAATTATTATAGTCGATCCTGTGTTTCAGGTTTTAATGATGGAGCAATGCCCAACTCACCTCGTAACGACTTAGACTGGGAAATTTATCCACGGGGTATTGTAGAATGTGCTGAAAAAATGTATCGCCTTATTGAAAAACCAATTTGGGTAACGGAAAACGGAACCTGCGATAACGAGGATAAATTTCGCTCTCGTTATATTTACGAACATCTTGCCGAAATTGTAAAATCACCACTGCCAATTGAACGATATTATCATTGGTGTTTTATTGACAACTGGGAATGGAAAGAAGGCGAGGTGCCAAGGTTTGGACTTGTTCATAATGACTATACCACCCAAAAACGCAGTATCAAAACCGCAGGCAAGTTTTTTTCTCAAATGATTCGTAAACAAGGTGTAACGGAAGAAATGTACAACGAATTTGTAAAAGAGCAAGAGTACAAAATTAAATAACACAGTAAAGGGGTTAAAGGCAGCATTTCCTTTTCAAATAGACTTACTTTTTTGATAGTTTTTAGTTCTTGTCATAAAATGCTTTTTAGGATATAATGCAAATTATGAATAGAATTTTTGTTCGGTTGTATTCTTTTTTTTGTACACTTGTTTTGATTGCCACTTTTGCGATTTTTGGCTTTAGAGTTTATAAAAACTCAAAGTTAAATTTGATAGAAGCAGAAAAAAACTTTAAGTATCTTGCACGGTTTATTTCTGAAAGCTCCGAAACGGAGTATATTGTTACCGATGCGTTTTTACAAAAGCTTCAAGAGCTTTGTGTTTTAAGTGGCAATATTGATAAGGCGATGTTAACAAATGCAGAAAACCAAATTGTTTTTTCTTGGGACGCAAAAACAAATACTGTAAATGAAGTGCCGTATACAATACCGAATAATTCCTTTGTTTTAAAACCTTATACAATGAGCATAAGTGTAAAAAATCCCAAAGTAAGTGACACTAAAATTTATAATTTTTCAGCCTTGTTAAAAACTATTTCCGATGACCAACTTTATAAAAGTATTCGAGACACTTTTTTTGTTTTTGCAGTTGTATTTTTAATTACGCTAATACTTTTAATTTTAAGCTATTTATTAAATGGTAAAGAAGCACGAGCTATCGTAAACGTTGAAGAAACGGGGGCGTCTGAAAACGAAACACTTATTGAAGTGCCAAATGCGACAGAACAAAAAAACTATAGCTTAGATGATTTAACTAATGTGGATTTTTCAACAAGCATTACAGAGGAGCCAAGCTTTTCTAACGATTATAATTTTCAAGCGGATTCAAGTTTAGCTTATCCTGAAGAAAGTTTTTATAATAGTACAAGTGAAGAAGCTGATAGAGCAGAGCAAATAAGACACGGTGAACACTTTTCTGAAAATGAAAATATTGCAGAAGGGGAAACTAATTTAGAAGAAAATGCAAATGTTTGTGGTGAAAATTATTTTGAGGAAAAGCTGGAATATGAACTTGGGCGAGCAACTTCTGCAGAGCAGGATTTAAGCTTGATAATATTTAAGCTAACAAATGTCAATGAAAGCGAATTACAGGAAGTTGCAAAAATTTTATTAGCACAGTTTAAAATAAAAGAAATGCTTTTTCAAATTTCAGGACTTGGCTTTGTTGTGATATTGCACGATGCAAATTTGGACACAAGTATGGAAGCTGCGGAAATAGCGTATTCTAATATTGCAGAAAGCATCGGACCTAAAAAACTCGGAATTGGGATTACGACTAGAAGCTCTCGTCTAGTGTCTGCAATGCGTTTAGTAGAAGAAGCAAATTCTGCTGTTGAAAAAGCTTTTGAAAATAGTGATGCACCAATTGTAGCTTTCCGTCCAGACCCTAAAGCGTACAAGGATTACTTACGGGATTATACTTGAGTTTTAATTTTTACAGATTTTAAGCTCCAGCGAGGAGCGTAGCTCTGGCTCGCTTAAGGTTAGGAATTTTTGTGCGTCAAAAATTCCTAACCCAACTTTGCCATATTTGCGTTTTAGCTCAACGCGAAGTCTAAAACCCTGAGTTATCAAAGACGAAGGGATAAGCGGTTTTCGCAAATAAGGCTTTCTTATTTTTGTTAAACATTCGCAAAAGTAAAACACTAGCCCGCCGTCCGTGGCGGGAGTAGCGGTTTTCGAAAATTAAGCCCAAGTCTTACAAAAGTTAAAAATAAAAAAAAGGTTGATTTTTGGATAAAATTTTAGTATATTTGTAGGGATGTATTTTTAAATTATTTTTAAAAATGCTTGATCAATTTAATAATTTAGCGAGGCTAATTTTGAGCAAAAGAATTTTCCCACAAATTCATTTTTACGATAAAGATTTTATCGACATTTATGAGCGAACATGGCGACATATTGAAAAATATTGGTTGCCCATAGAAGAGGGGCTTGAGGAAAAGTATTTTTATTATCCTGAAGAAAACGGAAAGTTTATCGACCAATATGCTTCTATTTTTTCTAGCTTTTTTTTACTTTACTCAAACCGAAATTATATTGGCGAAAAAAATCTTGACTACTTTTATATTAAGCAAGAAATAAGTGGTGCTATTCGTTGTCGTTATAATTTGGAAACGGGAGAGCCTGTTTTCACAAAAGACAATCCTGATGGAATTGGTATTCCTGTTTTCGCTTGGGCGGAGTTAAATGTTTATAACAAAATTTCTAATAAACGCCGTCTAAAGGAGCTTCTGCCCATTTTAGAAAATCATATGCAATGGATAAATAACAAATGTCGTCACGAAAGTGGTTTGTATAAAGCTCCCGTTTCAGCTATGAATGTTTTAAATGGACCACGTAAGGATGTCGCTTTTCCCGTTGATTTTAACGCTTGTGTTGCTTTGAACCTTTTGTGTTTAGCTGAAATTGCAGATATTTTGAACGAAAAAGAAATTGAGTTTAAATACAAAAGACTTTACTTTATTTTGAAAAATCGCATAAACGAAAGAATGTGGGACGAGGAAACAGGCTTTTATTACGACCTCGACAAAAATGAAAGCGTACTCTTAACGAAAAGCCTTTCAGCTTATTGGACACTTTTAGCAGATATTCCCAACAAAATAAAAGCGGATAAAATGGTGCCCCATCTTGCCGACCCAAAAATTTTTGGTACAGAGCATCCTTTTCCGTCTCTTTCTGTTAGCGACTCATCTTTTAGCGAAAAGGGTAATGGTTATTGTGGAAGTGTTTTTCCTGAACTCAACTACATTGTTATTAAAGGTATAGAAAAATTTGGCTTTTTTGAACTTGCCCGAGAATATGCAATGCGGCATATTTATTATGTATTGGAAACTTTTTCCCCAAGTGATGAAAAAAAGCGAGAAAGCAAAACGGCAACTTTTTGGGAAGCATACAATCCTCAAACCGAAGGACCTGCAGCTTGGTCAAGGCATCCTTGGTTTCCACGCAAGGACTATATTTTAACAATTGGGCTAACTACAATTTCCCTGATGATTGAAAATGTTTTGGGGATGGATATAAATCTCCCACGCAAAACAATTGACTGGACAATAATGAGCCTTGAAGAAATGGGTATTCAAAACATTAGCTTGAAAAAAAATATGATACGAAAAATTATGACCGAGCAAACGAATCGGGGTTGGGAAATAAAAATCGAAAATGAAAAACTTTATTATTTTGGGCTTAATATAATTGAAGAAAATACAAATAAACGCCTGCCAATTCCTTCGGGAACCTGTTCAATGTTAGTGGAAAAACTTTAGCTTTTTTTGATTTTGCCGAAAATATAGTGAGTGCTTGTATGAATAAAATTTTGCTTTCAAATATCAAAGAAGGAACCCGTTTTTCACAACCTCTTTATTTGGACGATGGAGAAAATGAGTTTTTGCCTAAGGGATTAGAAATTACGGAAAACCAATTAGAGTTATTGCGTAACAAGGGGGTTGATGCTCTTTTTACTACCGGCAAGGAAATAAAACCTGTACCAACCGAGTCTTTGGAAGAAGACCTTGCTAACAATGAAAAATTTGTGCAAAATCAAAAATCTAACGAAATGCTCGTTTTGCTTTCAAACCTAACAAATGAAGACCTTGAACTTGAAGAAAATAAAAAGGATGTAGAGGAGTTTGAAGAAGAGGGTGGTTTTAATTCTTTAGCTTCTCTAAAAAAAACCAAAGAGTATACTGAATATTTAATTCTTGTTAAAAATTGCCAAAAAATTTTCGATGCAGTTCGCGAAAGGGAAAGACTTTCAGAAAGTATTGTTTCAAAGGTTTATCAAGGACTAATAAAGTTAGTGAAAGCTAGTCCCGAACTTTGCGTTGCATTGATTCTAGAAGATGATATTATTGGGTATGAAATGGCAAAATCAGCTATTGATGTTGCAAGTCTTTCATATTTAGTAGCAAATAATTTGGGGCTTCCGTCCGAAAAAATTTCGGATATTACAATTGCGGCTCTTTTGCACGATGTGGGTATGCTTAGGGTTAATCGTGAAATTTTAGAAAAAAAGGAAGAGCTAAATGATGCCGAAAGACAGGCTGTAGAAACCCATACTGTTTACGGATATAATTGTTTGCGAAATGAATTTATGTACCCTGAAACATTAGCAAAAATTGTTTTGCAACATCACGAATGGTATGATGGTTCTGGTTATCCTAGTCGTTTGTCCGAAAATGAAATTGATATTGGAGCTCGTATTTTAGCTTGTATTGATGCCTTTACTGCACTGACAAGTAAAAAACCATATCGTAAAGCAATGCTCGGCTACGATGCGATAAAGGAGCTGCTTTTAGACAATGGCTCTCATTTTGACCCAAATGTTATAAACGCTTTAATTCGTAGTATCGGGATTTTTCCTATTGGTTCTATTGTTATGCTTAGCGATTCAAGTTTATGCCGAGTAATAAAAAGTGTTCCCAAATTTCCATTGCGTCCACAACTTCGTCTTTTAATAGACGGCAATGGCACAGTTTATAGCGATGAAGAAAACAAAACCGTCAATTTGCAAATTCAAAAGAATCTTTTTATTACTCAAGCGATTGACCCTGCAATTATAGAAATTAAATAAATGTGTGCGATTTTATTTTTATAAAATCATTGCTGAAACTATTCCAAAAACGAGATGCAGAATATTATAGTGGCTAAAGGTTTCTGCGTAGGTGTTTCAAATACGGTTATGTTTGCTCGTTCGCATTTAAATTTGATGTTAGAGTTGGACATAAGTTAGAATATAAATTTGTAAAACCTGCATTACCTAAAGTATCTACTAAACCAGACATAAAACGACTGCCGCAGAACCCATCTCACAACCTTGATTAAGCTTTTTACCTTTGACTCTTGACTTTTATTTCAGAAATTGTAACAATGACAAGAGTTTAATGTTTATAAAATGTGAGCGACCAAGTGTTAAAATTACGAGAACTTCGATATAAAAAAATTTCGCAAAATCCAAGAGTTGAGATTTTTCTTAAAGAGTTAGTTCGTAAGTCCATTCATATTTCGTCTTCTTTTACAGTATTATTAGCACATTATTTTTATAAACCTACAATCATACTTGTAATTTTCGGACTTTTGTTTTATGTGCTTTGCGAAATTTTGCGGTTAAATGGTAAGCGAGTGCCCCTTGTTTCGAGTATAACACAAATTGCAAGTCGTAAAGCTGACGAGGGTAAATTCGTTTTAGGTCCTTTTACGCTGGGGCTGGGGCTTTTGTTTTCTCTTTTGCTTTTTCCCCCGCCCGTTTCGAGTCTTGCTATTTTTGCTGTAACTTTTGGTGACGGCTTTGCGGGCTTAATCGGTAGGCTGTACGGGCAGTTGCATTTTAAGCCCCTTCAAAGAAAAACTTTTGTGGGAAGCTTTGCTTGCTTTTTTTCGGTTTTTGTTGCAAACTTGTTAATATTAAAAAACTTTTTTCTCGCATTTATTTTAGCCTTTATTGCGACCATTGTAGAAGCACTTCCTTTGAAAAATCTGGACAATATTGCCATTCCATTGGCTGTTGGGTTTTCGGCAGTTTTACTTGGAGTTGCTATTTAAATTAACTGTACCCTGCTTGATTTTTTTTCGTAAATTTGCTATACTTGGATAATAATTGTTATAAGGAAAAACTTATGAAAATTGAAACAAAAAGCATGGGGCTTGTAGAAATTAGCGAAGATCAAAAAATAACAATGCCTGAGGGTTTTTATGGTTTTGAAGATTGTCATGATTTTGCTTTAATAGATTCTGAACAGCCACCTTTTTTTTGGATGCAAAGTCTTGAAGATAAGTCTCTTGCCTTTATTGTAATTGATCCTTTTTTGTTTCGTCCCGACTATGAGCTTGACATTGACGATGAAAGCTTAAAACCAATTGAGGCGACGAGTCCTGAAAACCTTTTAGTTTTTGCCCTTGTAACAGTTCCCGCAGACGGCTCACCGATAACTGCAAACCTTCAAGGACCTTTGATTATTAACAAAGCAAACAAAAAAGCTATGCAAGTTGTTGCGGGAGGAGAAAAATGGAAAACTAAGCATGATATTATTGCCGAAATGAAAGAGGGGATAAAATAATGCTTATACTTTCCAGAAAAACAAACCAAAAAATTATAATCGGTGAAAATATAGAAATTACAATTATTGATGTAAAAGGCGACCAAGTAAAAGTTGGAATAGAAGCACCAAGAGAATTAAAGGTTTTTCGTCGTGAAGTTTATGAAGAAATCCAAAAAGAAAACCTTGCTGCCCAACAAATTGCTGAAAAACCTGTTTTGCCTAAACTGGATATTTGAGTTTCACTGGCAAGCTAAAATATTAGCTTTAATAATTTTTAGCTTTTTATAAATATGTAAAATTTACAATATGACAAGATTTGCAAAACAAAGCTTTTGCAAAATATCAGTACTCATCTTTGAAAACTAAAATGAACATTGAAAACAAAATTAAAAACAAACGAATTTTACGAATGCAACCTGTTATTTCCCCTGCTAAACTTCAAGCTAAGTTTTCTGTTTCGGAAAACGCTTACAAAAAAATTGAAAAGGGGCGAGAAGAAATAAAAAACATTTTACAAGGAAATGATAATCGCTTTTTAATAATTGTCGGACCCTGCTCTATCCACGACAGAAAGGCAAGTTTAGAATTTGCCAAGCTTTTGTGCCAAGCTCAAAAAGATTTTGCTGACAAGTTTTTATTTGTAATGCGATTATATTTTGAAAAACCTCGCACCTCTCTTGGTTGGCGTGGATTGATTTTAGAGCCTGATTTTGACGGACTCATAAATATGGAAAAAGGTTTAAGCTTGGCACGGGAAATCGCTTGTGAAGTTGCGGAGCAGGAGATACTTATTGCAACAGAGTTTTTAGATCCAATTGTACCACAGTATATTTCAGACCTCGTAAGCTGGGCATCTGTAGGAGCGCGTTCTGTAGAAAGCCAAATTCATAGGGAGCTTGCCTCGGGGCTTTCGATGCCTGTGGGTTTTAAAAATGCAACAGATGGCAATATTCAGTCTAGCATCAACGCAATCATTTCTGCTCGAAAGCCGCACGGATTTTTAGGCATAACTGAAGAAGGCATTTCGGCGATCATGCATACTAGCGGTAACAAGGACGCACACTTGGTTTTACGCGGTAGCGAAAAAAAGCCTAACTACAAACCCACTTACATAAACAAAGCTGTAAAACTTTTAAACAAGGCAAATCTACCAACGAATATGCTGGTGGATTGTTCGCACGGCAATTCCTGCAAAAAAGCTCTCCGACAAATTACGGTTTTTGAGTCTTTAATAAAAACTCGCCTTTCCACAAATTTTAAAAACAAGGATAAAATTCGCGGAGTTATGATGGAAAGCTTTTTGCATACAGGAAAGGTAAAAGTGAAAGATTGGCAAAAACACAAAAATTATGGATTTTCAATTACAGATGAATGTCTCGGCTGGAAAGAAACTCGAAATCTTTTTGAAAAAGCCTATAAAAAATTTCCCACACCTTAGAGAAAAATGAGTTTTGTAAAGTGCAAATAAAAGTATATTAACCTTTGTAAGTCTGTTATAATGCAAAGGCTATTTGCTCTTTTAACATTCCAGTTGAATAATTATTGTTTTTATGATAGACTGCACTGTTAAAATGAGGTTATAAAATGAATAGTGAAAAAAAACTCCTGCCATACATAACAGCTTTTTTTGTTGGAGTTTTAATTATATCGAATATTTTAGCAACAAAGATGATAGCATTTGGTCCCTTTGTTTTTGATGGGGGGACTTTGTTATTTCCTTTTTCGTATATTGTTTCGGATTTGCTTGCGGAAGTTTATGGTTTTAAACAAACTTGGAAAGTAATTGTTTTTGGTTTTTTAATGATGCTTTTTGTAAACTTAAATATTTATTTGATATCTATTTTACCTGCTGAAAAATCTTGGGCATTTCAAAGTGCCTACGAAAATATTTTGTTACAGCTTCCGAGAATTACACTTGGGAGTATTACAGGATATTTAATAGGTAGTTATTCAAACGCTGTTTTATTATCAAAAATAAAAGTTAAAACAAAGGGACGCTTTTTATTTTTACGAACGATAACTTCAACCTTGCTTGGCGAATTTCTTGATAGCGTAATTTTTGTAATGATTGCGTTTTTGGGGTTGTACGATATTAAAGTTTTAATTGTAATGGCTTTGTCTAATTATGCTTTTAAAACTTTAATCGAAATTTTGTTTACACCTATAACTTACAAGCTTGTCAATTTTGTAAAAGAAAAAGAAGAGCTTGATGTTTTTGACTATGATTTAAATTATAGTCCTTTTAATTTTTAATATTATAAAATAACGGGAGAAAGTTTATGAAAAGATTTTTATTATGTTTTGTT
Source organism: Treponemataceae bacterium (assembly GCA_038397925.1). Lineage (GTDB taxonomy): Bacteria > Spirochaetota > Spirochaetia > Treponematales > Treponemataceae > Treponema_B. The sequence goes on along the minus strand of JARGFC010000048.1, from coordinate 65,535 downwards.
TTTTATGCTTTTTTATTTTTGTCTTGCACTTCAAAACTGACACTAGACAATTTAAAATACACAGTGTATGAAAATGTCGAAAAAAATAATTCTGGCGACGACGAGTATTCAATACGCTATCCTGAGTTTGAAGAATACGATGTACTAAATGATGAAGTGCAAGAACTTGTCAGTTATGCAAATTCTGTAATTACTGAGTTTAGAAAAATAAATGCAGATGAAAGTTTAGAAGAAAATTTTTTTGTATTTTTAGATTTTGATATGCTAAAAGTGACAAATGATTATATAAGTGTTGTTTTTTTGGTACATACATATTTTGGAGGTGCACATCCAAATACAGAACTTTATACTGTAAATTACAACTACAAAACTGATAAAATTGTAAATATAGAGGATATATTAAATAGTAAAAACTCTAATTGGTTAAAATTACTTTCGGAATATTGTATCAAAACTCTTGATAAAAGAAATCAAGAAGATGATGATTTTTCTTCAGATCTTGATTGGATAAAAAGCGGAGCGGGTGAAAATGTAGAAAATTTTTCCGCATTCCAAGTTGAAAAAGACGGCGTTATTATTTTCTTTCAACATTATCAAGTTGGTCCATACTCTTCAGGAATGCCAAATGTAAAAGTGCCTTTTTCTATTTTCAAAAAATAATTTATAATATTTATGAATCAAAAAGAAAAAAGTGGACAAGCAAAAAAATATACAAGTGCAACAGAGCTTGTACAAAGCTTTATGGAAAATTTTTCGACAGGCAAAAGCTCGACAGATGTTTGGTTGGAAATAGTTGGCGAAAAATTAGCGGGGCATTGTGAGTTATATGATATAAAAAACGGAGCTGCTGTTATTGAAGTAGAGCATCCAGCTGTTGCACAAAATATTATGAGCTGTAAAAATGAAATTATAAAAAAGTTTAATGAAAAATACCCAAGCTTAAATATAACAAAGATTCGCACAAAAGTAAAAAAGTTTTATGCAAATCAAAAACCAAAAAGAAAAGTACAAATAGAAAAATCTACAAAGCAAATTGAAATTAATTCTTCCTTACCTCCTAATATAAAAGCGATTTTTGAAAAAATTAACGCTAATAGAAAAAAATAAAACAACTAGTTACTTTTGTAATTTGTTTTTGTTTTGAAATTGATGTTAAATATTTTGTTGGTAATTGCTTTGAATATTTTTATTTATCCGATTTTGTCTATCAATGATGAAATGAAAATTGCAAATCGTTTTTTTAATAAACCGATTTCTAATAATCTTGTGGATAAAAAATTAAAAGATAAAAATCTTGCTCAGCCACTTAGTATTTATTATCCCTTGACAAACAAAGAAACAAAGAGAAAATTTCCTTTGGTTATTTTTGTACATGGCTGGGGTGCCGATAAGTCAACAGTTTCTGCAATGGCTCGCTATACTGCAGAGGTGGGATTTGTGACAGTGGCTGTTTCGATAAAAAAAAGATGGAAACCTGAAAATTGGTTGCCCGCTCTAGATAGTATTTTTTCGCTTCTTGAAAAATATGCCATAAACCCGACTTCACCTATTTACGAAAAAATAGATTTTTCTAAAATTGCTCTCGTTGGTCATTCAATGGGAGGGACAGGCGTTTTACACTACGCAAATAAAAATAAAAAAATCACAACTGTAATTGCTTTGCATCCGTATAATGGCGGACAAGGAATTGTTTCTTTGATTGGTGGGGAAAATAATGTTTTGGGAGATAAATTAAGTGAGCAAAAATCCTTTTGCTTAATCTTAACTGGAACAGATGATATGATAGCACTTCCAGAAAAAACCTATAAATTTTTTGAAAACTTGTCCTTTGAAAAGTCAAAAGAAAAGCCTCTTTTACCGAGGGGAATGTTTTTAATATTTGAAGGTAGTAAACATAATTATCCGGTTGAAACTTTGGGAAATAACACCGCAGGAAAATATAACGAAGAAGCCTTCGTAGCATATTTACTTGTTGTGCGAAAATATCTTTTAGCAACTTTAAAAGATGATGCAAAAAGTGCACTTTTATTTAATACGCAAACTGAAGAGTTTAAAACTTTGGAAGCTTTGCTTATGGGAATAAAAGAAAAAAACATTCCCCCCTTTGCAGAAAAATGGTAGGCTGAATTTTTTATTAAGTTTAAGCTCCAGCGAGGAGCGTAGCTCTTGTCTGCTTAAGCGGGAATTTTTTGGAGAAAAAATTCCCGCCCTCGTTGCCAGATTTGCGTTTTAGCTTAACGCGAAGTTTAAAACCCTGAGTTCCAAAACTTAGCGGTCACCTTAAAAAAACATCCTTGTTTTTTTAAGGTGGTCGAGTTTAAACTCGCAAAAGCAAAATACTAGCCCGCCGTCCATGGCGGGAATGGCGATTTTCGCAGGGCACGGATGAGTCTTAGAAATTTTAATAATCAAGATAAAGTCTTTTCAAAGTTAAAGCTCTATTTCAAAACGCTTGCTTGAATCGACATCATAAAATTTTTTCCTTAAAACTGAGTTTACCTTGTTCAAGCGCTTTTGTGGGTCGGGATGTGTTTTACCAAAACCTGAACCGCTCTTCGTTTGGGTTTTCAAAAGACTTAACATTTCCACCATTGCATATGGATTGTAGCCAGCGTTGTGCATAAGTGTTAATGCAAGTTTGTCGGCTTCAAACTCATGAGTTTGTGAATAACCTGAATTTACAAGCGTGTTCAAGACTTCGTCTACAGCTCCGCCAAAACTATCGGTGAGCTCGTCCAAGTCCATTGAGCTTGCAACCGCTTTGCTCGTAGCCAAAACCGCATTCAAGGAACGGGAGGATTTGATTGCTTTAACACTGTGTTGCAAATGGATATGTGCAATTTCATGAGCGATTATCGCAGCGATTGCGTCTTCGGATTCGGCACAAGCCAAAAGCCCTTTCGAAACTAAAATGTGTCCGCCGGAAGTAGCAAAGGCATTTATTTCGCTTGTGTCTAAAATTGCAAGGTGATAGCCTCCATAGATTTCAGGCTTGTCCGAGTAAAGCACTAAAACTTGGCAAATACTGTTTAAGTATTTTTCAGAGTGTGCATCGTTTTTTAACTTGTAATTGGATAAAATATTTGCGGCAACAGCCCTGCCTAAATAGTATTCTTGACTTGGCGTTATTTCTTCGGAAGCTCGTAAAATTGCGTCTCCCGCTTCGCCGAATTTTACGAGAGTTTCATCGTCTGAAGATTTTAGAACTTCATTTAAAAAAGCACAAGAAAAAAACAAGCTTAAAAATAAAAAGACAAAAAAAATGTGAATTAACTTTTTCATAAATTACTATTCCAACATATTTCGCTTTTTCATAAAAGCTTTTAACTCTGTCTCCGAAACAGATTTTAATTCAACTTCATCAACCGCAGAATAATTGTACTTAGCATTTTTTTTGTACTCGTTTTCAATTTCGGCGGTAAAGCCCTTTCCCGCAAGAGCGATTTCATCTTGTGATGCACTTACGTTTGAGTTTTTAATAACTTTCTTTTTTGTAAGACTTGACGAAGGCACCCAACCTTCAACATTTTTTTCCGTACGAATTTTTGAATGCTTGCCTTTTTCTTCGATAACTAGAACACGGTCGCCGTATTCAAGTTTAGTTAAAGTTGAAGCAAAAAAAACCGTCCCCGACTTAACTTTTAAGTCCTTTACAGAAACATACATTGTCTGCGTTTTTTGGCGTTGTGCGTAAGATGTAAAAGCTAATAAAAAACAAAAAATTAACCCTAAGCTTTTTTTCACATTAAACCTCCAATGGTTTATATTTTAGTTATTTTAAAAAACTTATCAACAATATTTAAAAATTAACCAAGTTTAAAAGTTACAAGAGCATTTTCAAAAAACACTAAAACTATTTTTCAGTTGCTTTAATTATACCGTCTTCCGGAATAATTCCTGCTTCCAAATACTTTTCACAAAAAGCAATATATCTTTTTGCAACTTCATCGTTTTCAATTTTTGTAAACTTTTCTTTTGCTTCTAAAAGTTTACCCTCGTAAAAAAGCTGCAAAGCAGTATTAAAACTTTTTATTAAATCTATATTTGTTTCATAGTCATTTAAAGTCATTGGTTCAAAAACTTTTACCGCTTCACTTTTTCCGACAACCATAATCTTACCTATTTCTCTAAACTTTATTTTGTCAGTTATTTTTTCGCATCGTAATTTTGACGCTTCAGCACAAAGTGTAAAGGTTCCGAAAATTTTATTTATTCCTTCGAGTCTCGCACTCAAATTTACCGAATCTCCAAGCATTGTATAATCAAAACGATGTTTTGAACCCATATTTCCAACAACGGCAAGACCTGTGTTTAAACCGATTCGCATTTTAAAAGGTTTACCGTTTGCGCGTCTTGAAAATTCTGCACGATGTTCGGCAAGAACCTTTTGACAATCAAGAGCAGCTTGCAAGCAAAGAGCTGCGTGGTTTTCTTTTTCAAGTGGTGCATTCCAAAATGCAATTATCGCATCACCTTCATATTTGTCAATCGTTCCTCCTGAGTCCAAAATAATATCACTCATTAACGAAAGGTAATCATTCAACAACGAAGTTAATTCTTCTGGGTCAAGCGATTCGGAAATACTTGTAAAGCCTTGCAAGTCGGAAAAGAAAATACTTATTTCGCGTCTCACTCCGCCGAGTTTTAGCTTTTCAGGATTTGCAATCAATTCCTCGACAACAGCTGTGCTTAAATATTGGGTAAAAGCTTTTTTTATAAAGCGTTTTTGTTTTCCTTCAACAGTATAAAAAATAAAAATGGAAGCAATAAAAGATAAAAGAAGTGCAAAAAAAAGATTAGCAGTTTTTAAATAAATTCCAAAATAAAATAATATAAGACTTGCTAAAAAAACAAGCAGAACAAAAAACAAAAAGATAAAACCAATTTTTAAAAGCAAAGTTTTAGTTTGAGTTTTTTTCGACCCACTTAAGTTAAATAAAAAAATAGAGCTGGCAATTAAAAAAGCTAAAATTATAATTTGTAAATAAAAAGGCGTAGCTTTAATATAATTTTTATTTAAGATTGTATCTAGCATTGTAAGATGAACACCAACTCCCGGATAATTTTTTTCTGTCGGTGTTGCAACTAAATCAAATAAGCCCGGGGCATAAAATCCAAAAAAAATAATACAGTCCGAAAAAATTTCTGGTTCGAGTAAAGGCGCTGTATTATTTTTTACTGCTTCAAGACTTTGTAAAATTTGTGCAGCGTTATACGGAATAAAATCATTTATCGATTTTTGATATCGTAAATAAATAGTTTTATCTTTTAAAAGCGACATAGAATATTCGTTGACAATATTTTCAATATCATACTCTTTATTGTTAAAATTTTTTTCGACAAAGATCGGTGAAAGTCCAAGCGTTGGAAAAAAAATTTCACCACATTGAACGCCAAGCCTTGCTCGCCTAACTACACCGTCTTTGTCTGTAGTACTCATAACGCTAGCACAAAGTGGAGCCGACTTTTCAATAAGTTCGATAGGTTTTGTTTCAATAGAATATTCTCCGTATCTTTTTACAAAGTGCATTACTTGAATTGCTCGTCCATAATTTTTGCACGCTTCGGCAAATGCTAAATCGTCAGCTTTACCATAAACAGAATTTTCCGAAAACAAAACATCAAAGCAAACTGCCTCAGCTCCTGCAAGTGTAAAATATTCCACGATTTCTGCATATGCTTTTCTTGACCAAGGCCAACTCCAATCTCTTGTTTCCTTTGCCCAGTCTAAACTTTCTTGATCTAAAAGCACAAGAATAATTTTTTCCGAAGGCTTAAACTTGGATGCAGTTAAACTAATGAACGCATCATAAAGTTTGTTTTCAAAAGTTTCGCCAATCCGTGAAACAAAAAAAACTAAAGCAAAAACAAAAACTACAAAGCCTGCAAGGACATTCAAAAAAATAGAGCGTTCAAAAAATTTTTTCACAATGATTTCTCGCAACACATTTTACTTCAAACACAAAAACTTTTCAAGTTCAACCCTTGTTTTTTTTTATAAAAGCATTACAATTAATGTACCACGAAACTACAAACAATTTTCGAAGCACAATTTTATGGAGCTTAAAAAAATGGAACTACTTTATGGAAGTGAATTATTTAATCTTGCAAGTAAAAATGCTGGCGTTTTCTTTTTATGCTTTGCACGAATTTTTTCTCTTTTTTTAACAACCCCTCTAATTTCCATAAGGTCTGTTTCACGAGTTGCAAAAATTGCTCTCGCACTACTTATCAGCTTTATAGTTTTTCCACAAGTTACCGCCATTACGTTTACAGGTGATGTTTTTTCTCTTAACTATATGCTTTTGCTTTTAGGCGAAGTACTTCTTGGAGTGCTCACAGGATTTTTTGTAACAATAATATTTTCGGTTTTCGGAACAGCGGGACAATTCTTTTCTTATCAAATGGGATTTGCAGCATCAAGCGTTTACGATGCTCTTTCACAAGTTGAAAACCCTCTAGTCGGACAGTACTTTAACTTCCTTGCGATTTTAATTTTTTTGCAAGTGAATGGTTTTCAAAAACTTTTTTTAGGTGGTATTTTACGAAGTTTACAAAGTGTAAACTGTTTTATTTTTATCGAACATCAAGAGGCAGTGTCGGGACTTTTTATAAAATTTTTATCCTTGCTTTTTTATTACGCAATGATTATTGCCCTGCCTGTTATGGGAACACTTTTTTTAATCCACATTGGTATGGGGCTTTTAACAAAAGCCGCCCCGCAAATGAACTTACTTTCCGAAGGCTTTCCCATCACGATTTTATTAACCTTTGGTTTGCTATATTTACTTTTGCCTTCTCTTATGAATCTTTTCGAAGCAATAATTGACAACTCGTTTTTTCTTTTGAAAGATTTTTTTATTCAAAGCGGAGGAATAAAATGAGTTTTTTAAAATTTTTAAATTATCTTGATTTTATTAAATTGATAAGAAAATCGTTGAACAAAAAACCGAAACCCGCCCGAGCTTTCCTCGATAAAAATTTTTTATCTTTCGCAAAAGTGGCAAACGAAAAAACTAGCTCAGCAGCTTTTATTGACTTGCAGTGGTTCGCTGCTGAGGACGAAGGACGAACGGAAACGCCCACCGAATACAAACTTCGCAAAGCAAGAGAGGAAGGGCGCGTTGCAAAAAGTGCAGAACTTCCAAGTGCAGTTGCTTTACTATTTGTTACAATTATGTTGATGTTTTTTTCAAAATTTGTTTTTGGAAAATGTTTAGAGCTAATGAAGTTTTTTTTTACTCGTTGTGCAACTGCGGAAATTACTTCTGCACTTTTTGGAATTTTTATGCGGTATTTTTTAATGCTCGTTCTACCGATTGCCTTAGTTGCTTGCTTCGCAATTATCACTAGCTACCTTGTACAATTTCGTGGGTTTATTTTTTCCACAAAACTTATAGCACCAAAGTTTAGTAAAATTTCGCCGAACATTTTTCAATATTTTAAACGAACATTATTTTCAACTGAAGGAATGTTTAATTTATTGAAGTCAATATTCAAAGTAGCTTGCGTTGTGCTAATCGTTTTTGTGGTTGTTAAAAATAATATCAAACAATTACTTTCTCTTTTGCGTACCGATCTTGCAAGTGGTTCTTTTTTTGTTGCTAAGTTAGCACTGAACATTCTTCTTTATACTTCGATTTTGTTTTTTGTTTTTTCGATAGCAGATTATTTTTTTCAGCGAAAACAATTTATGGATTCTTTAAAAATGTCAAAGCAAGAAGTGAAAGAAGAATACAAAGAGTTGGAAGGCGACCCAAAAATTAAAAACCAAATCCGACAAAGGATGCAAACACTTTTACAACAAAAAGCAATTCATAATGTTCCTGAAGCAGATGTTGTTATTACCAACCCGACTCATCTTGCAGTTGCTTTAAAGTACGATAATAAAACAATGGAAGCGCCAATGATTCTTGCAAAGGGAGCTGATAGAATGGCTGAACGCATAAAAGAAATTGCTGGTGAACACGACATTCCCGTTATTGAAAACAAACCGCTCGCCCGAGCAATTTACAAAAATGTAGAGCTAGGCGAAATAATTCCTGCTGAATATTATCACGCAATGTCACTTGTCTTTGCTCAAGTTTATGCAATGAATGAAAAAAATAACAAGCTATAATTTTTTACAAAACTTTTTTTGTTTGAAAAAACTAGTCTTGACAAAAATTTATTTTTAATATATCCTTTGTCGAAAGTAAATGAATGTGTTTATAAAAATAATTTTCTTGCATTGCTTTTAGTTTTGTAAAACTTGTTATTAAATAAACAACATTCATCCTTATAAACAGTAAAATGCAATTAGACAAAGAATTAAAAACTTTAAACGATTCACAACTAAAAGCCGTTCAACATTCTGGCTCTCCACTTTTAATTTTAGCAGGAGCAGGTGCTGGAAAAACTAAAGTTATTACTACAAAGATTGCTTATTTAATAAACAACGGAATTGCTGCGTATAAAATTTTAGCGGTTACTTTTACAAACAAAGCTGCTCGAGAAATGCAAGAGCGTGCTACTCTGCTCGTGCCTGAAAGTACGCAGTCGAGTATTAAAACCTTTCATTCATTTGGTGCTTGGTTTTTACGCAGGTTTTATTCAGGAGACGAGCTTGCAGAAAATTTTACGATTTATGATGACACTGATTCGGCAACATTACTTTCCACTTGCTTTCAAGGAATCGACAAACAAATAATAAAAAAATGGCAACAAACAATTTCTCGAGCAAAAGACGATTTTATTTTACCAGAAGACATTGACGCCGAATCTCCTTATGCAAAAATAAAACAGCAGTACAGTGCTTACCAAAAAAAATTACGCGAAACTGGCAATGTTGACTTTGGTGATTTAATTATGTTACCAGCTCTTTGCTTAAAACAAAATCCCGAAATTAAAAAACATTTACAAAATTATTTTAAGGTAATCTTAGTTGATGAGTTTCAAGATACAAACACTGCACAGATGGAACTTTTAAAAGAACTCGTTTCAGAAAAAATGTATCTTTGTGTTGTTGGAGATGACGACCAGTCGATATATAAATTTCGTGGTGCTAGTGTTTCAAATATATTAAACTTTAAAAATATTTTTCCAAAAACAAAAATAATAAAACTCGAAAAAAATTATCGATCAACTCCTCAGATTTTAGATGTTGCAAATTCTATTATAAAAAATAATGAAGAGCGTTTAGGAAAAACTTTACAACCAGTCCGCCGAGCAGGCATCAAACCTATTTTGTTTTTTGAAGCCAATCAAACAATGGAAGCGGAGCGAGTCATAGAATTGATTTACGAAGATGTAATAGTAAACAAAAATAATTATTCCGACTGGGCAATTCTTTATCGCACTAATTATCAATCACGAAATTTTGAAACAGCTTTTTTAAAAGAGCATATTCCATACAAAGTTATAGGTTCACTCAGATTTTTTGAAAGAGAAGAAATAAAGGATGCTATTGCCTTTTTGCGTTTTGTATTAAATCTTAAAGACGAAGTTTCGTTTAGACGGATTATAAATAAACCCGCCCGAGGTATCGGGAGTGTTTCTAAAGTAAAGATTTTAAATGCAATGACAGCAAAACCAAATCTTAGCACCGCTGCTTTACAATTAAGCTTTGTTGATGAAACTATTTTCAATGAAAAAAATAGTTCTGACGATAAAAATTATTTACAAAATATTTTAGTTAATTTAAAATCCAGCACTCTTACAAAAAAAACTAGAGCCGAAGCTGAAAAGTTTTTTAAAAATATTTTTTACTTGCGAAAAGTTTTAAAAGAAAAATCTTTTGCAAATGAAAATAAAACCGAAGGTAAAAAATATAATCTTTTGTTTAGTTCAGGACTTTCAGAATTTGTTGCAAAGGCTTTAGAAATTTCAGGGCTTACAGAATATTATTATAATCAGGATGAAATTTCCGATAGCCAAAAAATTGGTAACTTGCAAGAGCTTGTTACAATGGCTTTACCGTTTAGTTTTGATAACGAAGGTTTAAATAATTTTTTGGAAACAATTTCGCTTGATGCCACAACCACACAAGCTGAAGAAGATAATAATTTTGTAAGTTTAATTACAGTGCACGGCACCAAGGGACTAGAGTTTGATAATGTTGTAATCACAGGACTTGAGGAAAATATTTTTCCTATCAACCGAAAAAACAGTTTCACTGACATTGAAGAGGAGCGACGTTTAATGTATGTTGCCTGCACTCGTGCTCGCAACAGACTTTTTATGACTGCGGTGCAAAACAGAATGTGGGCGGGACGAAGCACAGAAATGGAACTAAGTCGTTTTGTAAAAGAAATTAACGAAGATTTATTTGTTGTAAAAAATTTTGCAAATATATATTCAACTTCATTTACAAAACTAAAAAAAACTGTACATAGTTTTCCAAAAACTATAAAGCCTGCACAAAAAAATAAAGAGGAGCACAACACAAAATGGAAAAAAGGAGTCATTGTTTTTTCTAATGATGCAGGATTTGGAAAAATAACTCGTAGCGAAATTATAGATGGAGAACTAGTAATTGAAGTGAAGTTTGAAAGTGGTGAACGCAAAGTTTTTTTCCCCGCCTATAATGTTGCGTCTTTGGAAATTGTGCAGGGAAATTAAATGTCCAATAAAATTTGTCAAACAAGTAAATTTTAATTCACGAGAAAGATGAATTTTCGTCTGCTATTATAATGCGAATTTGTACAAGGCTAATTTACAAGTGTAAGCTCAACCATTAGTCGGCGAAATTAAATGGTGGATTTCAGTCACACAGTGCCTACTTAAAAAAAGCCAGAGCTACGCTCCCTGCCATAGCAAAGACTTGGCAGATAGCTATGTCAAAAACTACCTTTACTCGTTTAAACCAAGCTCTAAAAAAAATGTCAAATTCCTTCTCGCGTTCTTTAATGTAAAAGCCAGCAAAATTACTTTTTATTTTTAACGCGATTTTATTTGAGAAAATATAAACTCTTGCTTTTTTTTATATTCCATATATACTTGATATTTATTATGAAATTTAAACATTTAACTTTACGTGCAATTTTACTTTCTGCTTTTGGTTCTCTTTTAATCAGTGCAAGTTCAATGTATGTTGCCTTGAGAATGAGTGCTCTGCCTTGGCCCACAATTTTTGTTTCGGTGCTTTCGCTAGCACTAATCAAACTTTTCAAAAACGGCAATTTACACGAAGTCAATGTCGCCCAAACAGGAATGTCTAGCGGTGCAATGGTTGCAGGCGGTGTTGCCTTTACAATTCCGGGACTTTGGATTTCAGGGGTTTTTGAAAGCTTTGACAAAACTACAATGACTTGGCAGAGCTGGGCTTTGCCAAAGTTTTTCCCGATTTTATTTGCCACAATCGCAGGAACTCTTGCAGGCACAGCAATTTGTTATATTAGCCGAAAAAAATTTATTGAAAAAGACGCATTACCTTTTCCCATTGGCACTGCCGCCACGGAAACCCTAAAAGCGGGAGACGAAGGCGGAAAAAAATCTTTTTTGCTTTTTGGAACAATGGGGATTACAACTATTTTTACCCTTCTACGAGACTCGCTAAAAATAATTCCTCAAAGTTTTAGCACAAAAATAAAGGGCTTTCCATTGGAATTGGCTAGCTCACCAATGGCTATTGGTATTGGTTATATTATAGGTTTTATGCCTTGTTTGTGGTGGCTTTTAGGTGGAATTACAGCTCATTTTTTATTTGGACACTGGGGTTTGTCGACTGGCACATTTGCTTCGGCTGAAGCTGTTGCTGCTTTTAATCTTTCGGTTGCGGTGGGTTTAATGGTAGGTTCGGGAATTGGTATTTTGGTAAACTTTATTATGCCACTAATAAAAAAATATAAACACTCACAAAACACAGACGAAAAAAAAGTAAACAAAAAAAGCGAAACTTACTTTTTGTTAATTTCCGCTTGTCTTGCATTTATTTTTACTCTTTTAGCACGCATACCTGTTTTACCCTCCTTATTTTTAATTATTGGCGTAGTTTTTGCTTGCTATATGAGTGCTAATATTACAGGTTTAACGGGAATTAACCCAATGGAGATTTTTGCAATTTTAGTTTTGCTGGCAATACGCATTTTTGTCCCATTTGATAACCAAACAGCTTTTTTTATAGCCTGTATCACAGCCGTTGCCTGTGGTTTTGCAGGCGATATGCTCAACGATTATAAGACGGGATACGATTTGGAAACTGATGCCCCGTCCCAAACAATTTCACAAATAATCGGAGCTCTTGTCGGTTGTTTAGTTTCGACGGTGGCTATTTTAGCCATTATTGCAAAGTACGGCGGAGTGGGCGCTGAGTCAGGTTTAAGTGCTGTACAAGCTCACACTGTAACTTCAATGATTGGCGGAATTGGCGATCCTGTTATTTTTACAAGTGCCACTTTTATCGGTATGGTGCTTTACTTGAGCGGAATCCCTGCAATGATTTTCGGAATCGGGATGCTTTTGCCCTTTGGACTTTCGACAGCAATCTTTATCGGGGGACTAACTTCACTAATCGTTAAAAAACTAAAAAAAGACGATGTAAGTGGACAAATCATCGGTGCAGGACTTTTGGGTGGCGAAGGTATAACTTCAACACTCATTGCAATTGTACAGATGTTTTTGTAATAGTGGGAAAAAGAGTTTACGCTTTATCAAGGAGCGTAGCTCTGGCTTGCTTAAGCGGGAATTTTTTGGAGAAAAAATTCCCGCCCGACTTTGCCAGATTGGCGTTGTAACTCACTGTTAGTTTAAGACGCCTTGCCCACCTAAAGCTCACCTTAAAAAACGTCCTTGTTTTTTCAAGGTGGTAGAGTTTTGCAACCTTGAATACTCTGCTTGTTGCAAAACATCGCTGATGCTTTATTCACTAGCCTCACCGTCCGTGGCGAGAGTGCGATTTTCGCAAGTGAGGACAAGTCTTACAAATGTTAAATTTCGAAAAATTTTTGACTTGATTTTTTTTTAAGATTATGATACAATCCGCTAATGTTTGTTTCGGATCAATTTATTTCAGAAAAGATTTTACAAATAAGTAAGCATTACAATGAAAACATTGCAACAAGATTTTTGCGTCCGGTTTTTGTTGGTATTTTTTCGGATGTAAACTTGATGCATAATGTTACGGACTTGACGGAGCATACGCGGGACTTTGTTTTGCAGGGACAAAGTTTGCAAGAGCTTTATTCCCAAATTTTTGCAATGGCGAATTTTATCTTTTTAGTTCGAAGGGATATTTTGCCAAATCTGCATAATCTCTCTGCTACAAATACCCAACACGCTAACGAAGACAGAGTGTATCGTTTAATGGCATTTAGCAGCCTACCTGCCAATATTAATATTTTAGCCGACTTGTTGTGTGATTTATTCGAGGCAGCTGTAAAATATGACAAAGAACATTCTCGTAGAAGAAATCTTGTTTTGAATGATTTTCCTGAAGCAATCAACTTTTATAATTTGCTCAATAAAGAAAAACCGAAAGACAAATAGCACTAATTTCTTTTATCGTTTTTTTTACCGAAGTTTCCAGAAAAAATTTCCATAATTTTTTTTGCAAAATGTTCAATAGCTATGTGAGCTTGATCACAATGGTCGGGAAAAAGCTGGAACATATGCCAAGTGTTTAAAAAACTTTGTAGCTCATAAGGAACATTTGCATTTTCCAACTTTGCAATAAAATCTTTTGTTTGTGCAAAAAGAAATTCGTTTTTTCCGACTTGGATAAAAATCTTTGGTAGGTCTTGCAAGTTTTTTTCATCTGCAAAAACGGGAGAAATCAAAGGATTTCTTGCATCTTTTTCGCCCAGATAATTTTTTATGTATATTTCCAAAAGCTCATTTGTTAAAAGAGCATCTTTTAGTTTTGCTTTTTCTGTTTCCATTTTTACAAGGGGCGAAATTAAAGAAAGCCCAAGCGGTAATTTTTCGTTTTTGTCTTTTAAGTAAAGTGCTAAAGCCAAACATAAATTCGCTCCTGTTCCATCGCCAGCAAAAACAAAATCATAATTTGCAAATTCAGAACTCTGTAATAAACTTTGATATAAAGCATAGGCTTCTTCAAGTTGTGAGGGAAAAGCTTTTTTTGTCGCTGGTGTTATTTCAGGTAAAATTACTTCTCCTTGACAGGCATTTGCCAAAGATGCGGCAAAACTCATATATGCTTTTTGTGAACCAAAATGAAAAAAGCCTCCGTGAAAATATAACACGCAATTTTTTGCATTTTTAACAACGGGTGTAATAATCAAGGTCTTTTTTCCGGCAAAAACAGCATTAGAACAGTCAGCCTGATTTGGCAAAAAAGCATCGTTAAAAAAAGTTTTATAATTTTCAAGGCTTTGCTCGGCAGTGAGCTTTTTTGAATACACTAATCGTTTTAGCTGTCTTCGTATTTTTCCGCAATCACTCATACATAAGTTTACACAAGTGATAGAAAATAGTCAAGAGGAATGATATTGAGCTTTTGATGTCTGCTTTGCAGGGATAGTAGGGTATATTGTAAAAATATCTAGTTTTTTGCAAGTAAAAAAATCACGAAATGATTTATACTTACTTGCTGTCCGTGGCAAGAATGGGGTGATGCTCCATTGAGGAGCGTAGCTCTGGTTTGCTTAGGCGGGAATTTTTGTGCACAAAAATTCCCGCCCGACTTTGCCACTTTTGCGTTGAAACTCATTCGCTAGATTTACGACCGCTCACCCATCCAGAGTGAGCGGATAAGCGTTTTTCGCAAAGCACGGACAAGTCTTATAAATGTTAAATTTGAATATTATTGACTTTTGCAAGGTGTCTATTTTGATGGGTTAATTTACATCTTGCTTCGAACGATAAAGCCTTCTTCTACTGGAAGTTTTGTTTCAATGAGGCAGGGGTGCCCGTGACAAACCCAGTCTCGCTCTTCCATAGTTTCAGGATTGATTAGGCGGTATTCATTTGTTGGAAAGCCGATTGTGTTGGGCCCGATAAACTCGATTGTCTCGGTATTTTCCATTTTGTTCATTGAATTAAAAATAAAAAGCTTTTTGCCGTTTTGGTTTTGAACGAGTTCGCCGAGGGTGCCCAGCATTTTATAAGGGGTTTCGCTAGCACCGACTGTGGTTTTGTTTGCGTCATCGGGAGAAAAATAAAAGCCTGTTCCAAATTCTCGGTGCTGTGTATTATAAAGTTCAGCTATAAAGGGTTCGGCTTCGGCTTTTGATATTTTGCCTGAAAGTGTGTCAATTTTTTTGCGATATGCTCTTGTAACTAAGGCTGTGTAATAAAGGCTTTTCATACGCCCTTCTATTTTTAGGGCATCGACTCCCGCTTTTTTCATTTCTTCCAAATGGTCAATCATACATAAGTCTTTTGAGGAAAAAAGTGCTGTGTAATTTTCTCCTTCTTCCACAGGGAAATATTCGCCTATCCGCTCTCCTTCTTCTACAGCTAGATCCAAGTTTTGTATTTGTTTGTGGGTTTCGGCTTGGTTTTGCTCTTGTGGTAAAAAGGCGGATTTTGCCATTAGCTTATAATTCCACCGGCAGGAGTGGGCACAAAGACCTGAGTTTGCATTTCTGCCGGTAAGATAAGCACTAATCAAACAACGCCCCGAATACGCCATACACATCGAGCCGTGTACAAAGCATTCTAGTTCCATTTCTGGCACAGCCTGCTTAATTTCTGCAATTTCGTTTAAGCTTACTTCACGGGCAAGAACGATGCGAGAAAAGCCCAAGCGTTTATACACTTTGACGGCTTCTGCATTTGTACAGTTTGCTTGGGTACTTAAATGCAAGGGGGTAGTTGGAAAATGCTTTTGCAAAAGATTAACGACACCCAAATCCTGCACGATAAAAGCGTCTATTGGATAGTTTTTAAAGTATTGAATATTTTCTGCTAATTTTTTTAAGTCATCATTATGAAAAGAAATATTTACAGCACATAAAATTTTTTTCTTTAAGCCTTGTTTTGCATAAGCTTTTTTTAGCTCACTGATTTTTTTATATTCGTCATCAAAAAAATTATCAGCCTTAACTCGAAGTGAAAAATTTTTTAAGCCTATATAAACACTATCAGCCCCAAATCTAAAAGCATATTTTAGCTTTTCTAAATTACCTGCGGGCGAAACTAATTCCATAAATGTAAAACCTCACAAGTCAATTATAAGTAAAAATTAAGTTTAAGTCCAGATGGAAGCCTCTAAAAGCATCGGATTTTTCAAGACTTCCTATACTATTTGCAAATACTTAAAAAACCACTTTACGGTAAAGAACTTTTCAAACACTTAGAGGGGCTTATCTAGAAATCCTGTCGTGATATTTGCCATAATATGTTTAAATAAAGTATAGCCTTTTCAAAATGTCAATATGTCTTGTAATATATTTTGTTACCCGTAGGTTTTTATAATGTTTTGTAAATAGAGTTTCGATTTTTCTTTAATAAAATTCAAAAACAAATGATTTAGTGTACTAGTGTAAGATATTATACCTATTGACCTTTTTTTAAATTTTTAATATAATCCACGAAACGAGATTAATAATGAGTGAAGAAATACAAGATGAAGAAATAACTGCGGTTTATGAAAAACCAGAAAAAAAAGACATCATTCTCAACCACGTAATTACGTTTTTGGGGATTGTTGGAATTGTTGCTACCATTGTGTTATTTTATCTCGCCTATAAAACTGGGCTTTTAACAGATGAAGCTAAAATGGTAGACTTTTTGCGTAAAACTGAACCTTTTACACCAATTGTGTTTTTTATTATACAGTTTTTTCAAACAGTTATACCGATAATGCCCGGAGCGATTACAATTCCAGCAGGGGATATACTTTTTGGACATCTGTGGGGTTTTGTTATAAACTATGTTTCAATAATTATCGGGTCAATTACAGCGTTTTGGCTTTGCCGAGTTTATGGGCGAAGATTGCTTTGGGTTTTAGTTGGGGATAAGGCATACAAGCGATACATTCGTCTTTTGGATAAGCCTACTTTTACAAGAATTTTTGTTGTGGGAATGTTTGTACCTTTTATGCCTGCGGATATTTTCTGTATGGTAGCTGGTGTTTCAAATATGAAATCTAAGTTTTTTACTATTGTTTTGCTTTTGGGTAAACCGGTTTCATTGCTTTTTTACACTGGAGCATCAGTATATGTTATAAAATGGCTATGTACTTTATTTTAAAAATATTGTATAATGCAAAATATTGTATGGAGTATGGAGCATAGATATTTATGAAGGTTTTGCTTTATAGTGAAATGTTAGAAAAAATAAATAAATCTGGTTTAGGACGGGCTGTTTACCATCAAAAGAAAGCTTTAGAAAAAGTTGGTGTGGAATGTACATTTGACAAAAAAGAAAGATTTGACTTACTTCACATAAATACATATTTTCACAGATCTTATTTTTTAGCAAAAGACTGTCAAAAAGCGGGTATTCCAATTGTGTATCACGCTCATTCTACAATGGACGATTTTCAAAACTCATTTAAAGGTTCAAATCTTATTGCTCCGCTTTTTAAGTTTTGGATTAAAACCTGTTATGAACTTGGTGATGTAATTATTACACCGACTAATTATTCTAAAAAGATTTTGCAATCCTATGGCTTAACTCAAAATATTTATGCAATTTCTAATGGCATAGATTTACCTTCATTTAAGGAAGTTCCAAACGCACGAGAATATTTTTGCAAGCATTTTGGTTTTGACAACAAAGATTTTATAGTGATGGGAGTTGGGCTTTTTATAGAGCGAAAAGGAATTTTAGATTTTATAAATCTGGCAAAAGAACTTCCTAATATGAAGTTTATTTGGTTTGGTGAAACTAACTTAAAAATAATTCCGAAGCACGTAAGCCTTGCTATTCAAAATGCACCTAAAAACCTTATCTTTCCCGGTTTTGTCCCGAACGAAGAAATTAAACTTAGTTTGCAAGCCTGCGATGTTTTTTTAATGCCTACCTTTGAAGAAACTGAGGGCATTCCCGTTTTAGAAGCCAGTGCTTCAAGAACACCGATGATTATCCGAGATATACCGGTTTTTGATGGCTGGCTTGAAAACAAGCGAGATGTTTATAAAGCTAAAGATTTTAACGATTTTAAACGCTTGCTTTGTTTAATGCAGGAAGGCAAACTTGCCGACCTTACGAGTTCTGCTTATAAACTTGCTCAAGAACGAGATTTAAGTATTATCGGTGAAAAATTAAAAAACGTTTACAAGACTGCTTTACGAAGACGACAAGTTGTTTCAAAAACACCTTCGTTTTTTAAAAAGGTGAGCAAAAACTTAAAGTATTAAATCTACGGACGGTTTAATCAATAAAACTTTACTCAATCTCTAAAAGTACTTCGTTTGGAAGACAGGCTAACCATTCGCCTCTTTTAGATATTGCGGGGCGTGCCATACAAGTTTTATTTGGACAGGGCGAAAAAAGAATTCGAGCAGCTCCGTCTTTTATTTCGATTTTTGTTTTGTCTTTTTTTCCATCAACCTCAATAATTTTGTCTTCTGCCAAACTAAAAAAATAAACTTTACCAGCAGCTGTAACCTTAAGTTGAACAGGTGCTGCTTTGCTTTTTGTAAAAGTGTTAAAACTAAAAAAAGCTATAACTAGGCTAACACTCAAAATTATAATAATATCTAAAAGTTTAAAATACTTAAAAAAAGTTTTCATCTAAAATCCCTTTTACATTGACAGATATTATAAGTTAACTAAACTTTAAATTCCTTTTCAATTTTTGCACGGATTTTTTTTCTAGCTTTGTGAGCAGATAAACTATCACTAAAAAAATCCTTAATTTCGTTTTTCATTTGCATTGTTTGAATATAACCAATTCGTATGAGCTCATTGGCATGAGAAAAATCAGCACTGCTAACCGTGTTTGAAAGGTCTAACCAAAAGCTTGGATAATCTTCAGGTTGCAATTCTTTGTTTTTAAAAACACAGGCAATTACCCGAGCCATAATCGAAAGGGCACTAGGATATTTTTCTGGAAAAGATTCAGGACGAAAGTGATCGAGGGTAACAGCAAAAATTTCTTCAAAGCCCATTTCGCGTGCAAAACAAACAGGTGTGTTATGAGCAAGCCCACCGTCAACTAAAAGTTTGTTTCCCATTCGAACAGGTGGAAAAGCAACGGGAAATGCCGAAGATGCTAAAACTGCTTTTGCAAGTTCGCCATCTTTTATAAAGACTTCTTCGCCTGTGTACAAATCTACTGCATTGCAAACGAATGGAATTTTTGTTTCCGAAAAACTTTTTCCCTCGGTGATTTTTTGCAAAAGTGCATAAAACTTCTGTCCGTCGTCCATACAATTGCTCGTAAGTAAATTAGAAAAAACTGAACTAAACGACAAAACGCGATTTACAATTTTTAACGGTACAACTTTTCCACTTCCCAAATAATCTTCCGCATCAAAGTCGCTTGCAAATATTCTTTCAATTTCTTGATTCGTTATTCCCAAGGCGAGCATACTTCCAAGCACAGCACCTATTGAACAACCAATGATTAAATCCGGTTCGGGAACATTTAAGGCTTCAAAGGCACGCAACATTCCAATGTATGCAAAACCTTTCGCACCACCGCCCGATAAAACTAAAGCCCACTTCACTTTGCGATTATAATCTTTTACTCTTGTTTAGTCAATAGTATGAGATTTATTTAAACACATACAAAAAACGTATGCTCGGTCGCCATTCGGCGCCTACTTGTATAGAGCCGAAGCACAGCAAGCAAACTCGCTATAAGGTCCATTTAACAAAAGTGCAGAACGCAAAGTAAACGCTTTAGCGAGGAGCGTAGCTCTGGCTTGCTTAGGCGGGAATTTTTGATACAAAAATTCCCGCCCTCGTTGCCAGATTTGCGTTTTAGCTTAACGCGAAGTTTAAAACCGCTCGTCATCCGAGACGAGCGGATAAACGGTTTTCGCATAGCACGGACAAGTCTTACAAATGTCAAAACTAATAACTAAAAGCACTATCGCCTATAAACTCACGCAAGATGGAGCGACTTGGCACGGCTTTTGCGGGTACTGTGTAAAAGTTTTGTAAAAATGACAAAAGGCGACAAGCTTCGTTGTATTCGGCTTGTGTTGGTTTAACTGCTCGCAAGACAGGTTCGGCATATACTTTCAAAACGGGAAGTTCGTAGTCGAGAGCTGTGTTAAAAAAAGCATCCGCTGTGTTTTGGAATGGGAAAATATATTTATTTTCGCCCGCACGAACATCTTTCCACATTCGAATTGTTTTTGCGGCGGGGCTACCTCGGAATTGGGCATCTCGTACAATGCGTCGCAGTAAACGATTGTCGGAAGTCGGAATGCGGTTGTGGTCGTCCAAATTTAGCTGAGTTAAAGCTGACAAGAAAATATTATACTTTAGCTTATCAGGAATTTTTTCAGTGAGCTTTCCGTTAATTGCATGGATGCCTTCTAAAATCAAAATACCGTTTTCAGGTAGCTGAAATGTTTTTGTGACATCTCGACGAGAGCTCGTTTTAAAATCGTAAAGCGGAAGTTGCACTTCCTTTCCATCCAACAAGTCTAGTAAAACTTCGTTCAAAAGTTTGAGGTCTAGGGCTTCCAAACATTCAAAGTCGGGTTTGCCATTTTCGTCTCTTGGCACAAATTTTTCACCGAGATAAAAGTCATCCAAACTTATAATGTATGGATTATATGCTAGCACTTTCAAATGAAGAGAAAGTTTTTTAGCAAAGGTTGTTTTGCCCGAGCTTGAAGGTCCTGCAATTAAAATAATTCGGGCTTCTTTTCTTTTTTGAAAGTCGGCTGTTAACTGCGAGATTTTATTGCTCTGCAAAATTTCACACATTTCGATGTAGTCATCTAGTTTTCTCGTTTCGATTAAGCTATTTAAGTCTCCAACCGAACTTACACCGACTAGCTTGCCCCATTTTTTGTATTCTTTGTAAATCTTAAAAAGTTTTGGAATATCTTCAAACTCATCGATTTTGTCTGGGGTTTTAGATTTTGGAAATCTTAACAAAAAACCGTCATCATATTTTAAAAGCTCAAATACTTTTAAACAGCCAACTCGGTCTAGCAAGGGCTGAAAATATAAGTCTTGATAGTCAGCGAGTTTTGTAATTAAAAACTTAGGCTTACTTACATAGTTTAGCAAGCTTAAGGTGGCAGGTTGCTCTGCTTCTTGAAAATAGTTTTTTGCATCTTCATAACTCAACCAATAGTTTTCAATTGGTAGATCTTTTTCAACCATTGCTCGCATTTCCGCTTCTATTTTTTTTAGGTCAATTGTTTTATGATTTCGTTTTTCAAAAGTGTAATAATATCCGTGTGCCAAGCTGTGCCCAACTAAAAGTCTTAAGTTAGGATAAACTTTTTTTGCAGCTGCTGCCAACAAAAGACAAAGTGTTCTTCGGTAAATTGCGACGCCGTCATCAGAGTTCAAAAAAACGGGAGCCACATTTGCATCAATGCTCAAAACATGATTTAAGGGCAGAACTTCGTTGTTTACTCTCATAGCGACCATTGGATAGTCCGACTTTTCAAAAAGTGAAACAAGTTCTCGTCCAACAACCGAATGTACAAATTCTTTTTTTTCGTTATTTGGTAAGGTAATTGTCATCTAAAACTCCAATTTCAAAAATATGTACACATTATAAACTATTTTGTACTTTAATTCAATTGTTGACAAAAAAAATTGTGAAGCTCTTTCTGCTTTAATAAAATTAAAATGGTGGGAATTTGTCAAATGAGTGAATTTAACTTTTATAAGAAAAGCTTTTTTGCTTAAAACTTTTTCCTTCCGCTTTTGGTATGAGCGGAAGGTCTATAACTCACGCTGAAAATTTTTCGCTAAGTTCAAAACTTATCCTTAAACATGCCTTGAGATTTTTACGCTTAATTAAAGCCTTATACAAGTACGCAGACGAGTTTCCCTCAGATAAATTTTTTACGCATTTGCTTTTTCGTTTTTCAAAACGGTGGGGTTTCAGCTCCTTCGCAAATTGAAATTTGCTAAAGAGCTGAATTATAGTTTGCTATGTGTTTGTTCGTTTGGGTGGACGTTCGGGAATGTAAATTCCTTCTTCGGTGGGAACATCTTCTTCTACAAAGTTTTGTAAGTCAGCTTCAATGCGGTGCTGTTCGTTAATTTGTTTTTCGTCGCCTTGAAGTTTTACTGACACAATAGTAGATACACCCGACTCGCCCATTGTGACGCCGAGCATTGTGTTGGCGCCGAGTACGGTTCGTTTGTTGTGAGTAATGATAATGTATTGGCTAACGCTAGCAAATTCTTTTAGAGTTGTGGTAAAGCGAATAACATTTTGCTCGTCCAATGCTGCATCGATTTCGTCTAAAAAACAAAATGGCGAGGGCTTTACCATATAGGTTGCAAACAAAAGAGCAACTGCCGTCATTGAGCGTTCGCCACCCGATAATAGGGCAATGCTTTCCAAGCGTTTACCGGGCGGCTGTGCAAAAATAGCAATACCCGACTCCAAAACATTTTTTGGGTCTTCAAGTTTTATTTCCGCCTTTCCACCACCAAAAAGTCTTCGAAACATATTGTGAAAATTGCGTTTTATTTTTTGATAAGTGTCTAAAAAGATTTCCGTAGACTCCGCCCTGATTTCATCTGTTATTCGTTTTAAGTCTTCTCGAGCTGTTTCTAAATCGTTAATTTGTGTTGTGAGAAAGTCGTATCGTTCTTTTACTTCTGCAAATTCTTCGATTGCCATATGGTTTACAGTGCCTAAGTTTTTTAGTTCTTGTTTTAAGCGTACAGAATCACTACGAAGTTCTTGGGGGGCGACTTTGATTTTGAACATTCGTTCTTCGTGTTCCATTAGGTCAATAGAATAGTTTTCTCGAAAGTTAATTTTTATGTTTTCGATTTCTGCTTCTATATACTCAACTGCTGTTAAATATTTTTCTAACACTGCTTGTTGTTTGGCAATGCTTTCGTTTAAGCTTGTGATTTTATCTTTTTTGGATGAAAGGTCGGAGCTTCGCAAAGAAATTGCGTCTTCAAGTTTTTTTAATTCGTCGGCGAGTTTTCGTCCCTTGCTTTCAAGCTCGTTAATTTCTCCTTGTATTGTTACGATTGTGTTTTCTGTTTCGTTAAAGTTTTTTTCTTCATTATAAATATCATTTTCGATTTCTCGTAAAGCGTTTTCTTGACTTGCAAGCTCTCTCTTAAAAATACTCATTTGCTGCTTGCTCGAATCTGCTTGGGTCATTGCCTTTGTTTTGTTTATTGAAAGGCTTGTTAAAGTTGTGTTGTATTCGGCAATCTTTTTATCAAGCTCTGTGTTTTCTTTGTGTAATGCCGTTATTGAAGTCCGCAAGCTTTCTACTTCGTTTTTGTTGTCATTTATTATTTTGTCAATGTTTCGCTTTTTTGTAATAATTCCTTCGGGCGCCAAAAACTCGTCAATAAAACTAAATGACATTTTTTTGTATTCTTGCATTTTTAAGTTTAAGCTTTGAACAAGTTCTTCAATTTCGTTAAAGCTGGAAATTACTTTTTCGCTAAATTCAAGACTATTTCTGTTAAAGCTGCCTGCATCTGTAAAAAGCTGCTTTCGTCCCGAAGTTAAAATCCGCAACTTTTCCAAAAGGGTAAAAACTTCAGCTTCGCAGTTTGAGCGGTCTTTTGATGAATATCCCGTTTGGTTTAGCTTTTTGTCAAGTTCTGTAACAATGTCTTCAGTTATATTGTGGAGTTCGATTTCTTTTTCGTTTCGCTTGAATTCCAGTTCTTTTATTTTAGCTTCGTTTGACAAAATAGAATTATTATTCATTTTAATTTTATCCGAAGCGAGTTCCACTGTTTCTTTAAACTTGTTAATATTTTTTTCGATGTCGGTTACTGTTTTTTGCAAGTCGTATAAGGTGGCTTGTTGTTCGTCAATATCGTTATTTAAGTTTTCGATTTTTTCATTGATATTTAGTTTGCGACTTTTTAATTGAGATATTTTTATTTTAAGTTCGCCTTGTTGTCTTTCGTAAATTTTGCAATTTTCTTTTTTAGTGTTTTGTTCTGCAGCAATAGAAAAAATATTTCGTTGTTTTTCGGAAAGTTGTGTTTGCATTTCATTTACAATGTCAAGATTTTCTGTAACCGAATTATTTATGCTTGCAAGGTTTTCGGTTAATTCTTTGAGTTTTTTTTCTACTTGTGTAATGTCTTCTTTTTTTTCGGTTAAACGAAAATTGCTGTCTCGTAATTTTAAAAGCTGGATATCCAGCTCGGCTTCAAAAACCTTGTCGCTGAGTACTTGATACTTTTGTGTTTTTTCAGCTTGTACTTTTAAGCTGTCATAAGAACGCTTAACTTCGTCCAAAACAACCGAAATGCGTTTTATGTTTTCGTCTGTTCTTTCAAGTTTTCGCTCTGCTTCTTGTCCTTTTACTTTAAAGCGAGTTATTCCTGCTGCTTCCTCAAAAAGATAACGACGATCTTCAGGCTTACTTGAAAGTACTTGGTCTATTTTTCCCTGTTCCATAACCGAGTAGGCAACCTTTCCAACACCAGTGTCCCAAAAAAGCTCTCTGATTTCTCGAAGTTTTACAGGTTGGTTGTTTATAAAGTACTCACTTTCTCCAGAGCGGTAAACGCGTCTTTTAATTGCAATTTCAGAAAGATCCAAGTCTAAAAATCCGCTTTCGTTAGAAATTGTCAAAGTTACTTCGGCAACATTTAGCGGTTTTCGATTGTCTGTTCCATTAAAGATAACGTCTTCCATTTTGCTTGCTCGTAAAGTTTTTGCGGACTGTTCCCCTAAAACCCATTTTACAGCATCTACAACGTTACTTTTTCCACAGCCGTTTGGTCCCAAAAGGGCGGTTACTCCTTCGCCAAACTCGATTCTTGTTTTATCGGGAAAAGACTTAAACCCAAAAATTTCTAGACTTTTCAAAAACATTGTTAACCTCAAAAGCACATTATACTCTTTATTGAGTTATTTATCAAGTAGAAATTTAAATTTTTGAGCTTTCAGTTCATCTCTAAAAGTTTAAACATTGCTTTTTATAGACTGTCTTTATAAATAATAACGGAATTTGAACTTTTTTTTCGAACTGTAAAAAAATAAGTTTTTGATAATTTTTTTTAGCTCTTGATTTTTTTTAGTTTTTTTGTACAATTGTTCTAATATGAGAAGATTAATATTTGTTTATCTTTTTATTTTATTAGCAATTTTGGTTGGTGGTTCCTCGCTTTTGGGCTTTATGTTTGCGAGAACAAAAAATATTCGTGAAAGTGAGGAATTTACCAGCTTTACATTAGATTTGCCATCAAAGGTTTTAGATATTCGTGGCGATTTAATGACTGAATATGCAAGTGATGAAAAACGGGAGCTTATATCTTTTAATGAAGTTTCACCTCATTTAGTTCACGCTCTTTTAGCACGAGAAGATAGAGGTTTTTACTCCCACTCTGGTTTTAGTATCAAGGCTATTTTTAGAGCAATTATTGGGAAGGTTTTTGGTAAAAATTTGGGCGGTGGTAGTACAATTACCCAGCAAACTTCGGGCAACCTTTATGCCGACAGAACAGAACGAACTCTTAAAAGAAAGATTGTTGAGCTTTGGTGGGCGATTCAAATGGAACGCCGCTATTCCAAAGATGAAATAATGGAATTGTATTTAAACAAAGTTTATTTTGGAAGTGGTAATATCCACGGGATTGAGGCGGCAGCTAAATTTTATTGTAATGCCAGAGCTTCGGACTTAACTCCTGCCGAATCTGCTATTCTTGTTATTCAGCTTTCGAACCCTCGTTATAATAACCCTTTTGAATATCCTAACACAGCCCGCAAAATACAAAGTAGTGTTTTGGAACAAATGGTAAAAATGGGTTATATTACAGACGAAGTTGCTAAAAACTCTTTTGAAGAATATTGGGCTAAGTTCGACTATACCCGCACTAATTTTTCGGGTTTTTTACATCGGGAGGATAAGGCTCCTTGGTTTTCTGAATATGTAAGGCGTGAACTTGAAAACTTAATGTACGGTACAATGGATTATTACACTGGTGGTTATACAATACACACGACTTGTGATTTGCGTCATCAAAATCTAGCTGAAAGATTTTTGTTACCGGGTATTGAAAAAGCAAACAAAGATTTTGCTAGGGCTAGTGTTCAAGATGCTGGGATGTTAAAGCGTTTTAACAATCTTACAGCTCTTTTGGCACTATGCTTTGACATTCCTGCAATAAAAGCGGATGCGGGGCGTAATCAGGTTATTGCTATGAATCATTATCGTGATGAAATAAACCCTATAGTAGATATGTTTTCTTTAATGTTTGATATTCAGAGCTTACAAGTTGTTACCAAAAGAGGGGCGGCAAGAGCCTTGGAGCAAAAAGAAAAGACTACTGTTGAAGGGGCTTTAATTTGTTTAGAAAATGAAACGGGTTATATTACCGCTCTTGTGGGTGGAAGTGAGTTTACTCAGTCAAACCAATTTATCCGTGCAACACAGGGGCGTTTTCAAGCGGGAAGCTCTATCAAGCCTTTATATTATTCTGCCGCTATTGATGCTAGAGTTATAACCGCCGGTTCTAGACTAAATGACGTGCCTACGGTTTTTGAAAACAATGCAGGTGTTCAATTTATCCCGCAAAACTATAGTGGTAAATGGAAGGGACCTGTTTTAGCTTATAAGGCATTGGCTATTTCTCTCAATATACCGGCAGTCGAAGTTTTTAAGCGAACGGGTTTTGATGCTGCTATTGATCGCATAACCAATCTTACAGGTATAACCGACCCTGAGAGAATAAAAAATAATTTTCCGCGTGTTTTCCCTCTTGCACTTGGTTTTTCGACTTTTAGCCCACTTGAAATGTCGAAAGCATATGCTGTTTTTGCAAATCAGGGTAGGCGAGTTGACCCGATAGCGATCTTAAACATAGAAGGACGAGATGGAAACATTCTTTTGGATGTAGAGCGGGATTTAAGAATTGAACAACGGAAATTAGGTTCTGCAATGCAGGTTATTAGCCCGCAAAACGCCTATATTATGACCAGTATGATGAAAGAGACTATCAGCAATGGCTCAATGTATTGGGCGACTCAGGGTGGAAGGAAGTTTTCGTACAAAGATGAAAAAACAGGTAAATATCATACAATGCCCCTTGCAGGAAAAACAGGAACTTCACAAAACTGGAGCGATGTTTGGACTGTCGGCTATTCTCCATATTACACGGCTGCTGTGTGGTTTGGCTTTGATAGAGGTGGCTTGTCGCTTGGTGAACATAACGAAGCAGCGTTTTTAGCCACTCCTGTTTGGGCAGACTTTATGTATGAAATTCATAAATCTAAGCCCTACAAAAATTTTATACGACCTGAAACAGGTTTGACATATGTTCAAGTTTGTCCAGTTTCGGGGCAACTTTTAACCGAAGAGTGTGGACAGACAGGTGTTGGACTTTACTTTTTGTCAGGTACAGAACCTACAGAAAAATGCACATACCATAGTTCTGCAGAATCTTTAAAAAAACTGGGTGAAGAACGAATTCGTGAAGCCTTTGGCGATTATGACAGCTTTGACTCAGATGATGATTTTATTACAATCGATCCTTCGATATTTTCGCCTGTTGACGATGGAGTGATCCCTGAGATTGATGCTGAAATGTCAATTGAGGATATTTTAAAAGATTCGGGGCTGGAAGATTTACCCGATGTGAAGGTTGAAGTTATTCCTGTGCCTAAGGAACCCCCCGAGACTAAAGAACCGTCTGTTGAGAAAGAGAAACCTAAGGAATCTGTGGATAAAGAAGAAAATACGGAAAGTACGACAAATCCATTTTTATAGAAAATAAAAAAAGTTTAAAAATATTTAAACTTTTTTTAAAAAGTACTTGACATTTTTTTTTAAATATGTTATTATAGCTGAAATTTAAGAGCTATTGCTCGGTATCTTATGAAGTTTTGTGTAATCGTAAAGCAAATGCAGGTTACACCTAAAGAATGAACTTCTTTAAGGATGCCAAACCAGTCATCTTGAGCTATTTTAGACTTTGGTGGTGATTAGGTGGATCCGAAGCTACTCGAAACCCTATGAGTAGTTGTAATTCGTGTTCTCTCTTTATTACTCCTTTGTATATTTTAGTTTTAGATGAATCTCGTAAACTCGTAAAAGTAGTTTTCGAGGTAATTTTGAATTTTCCGGTTTTAGCAAATTTTAAGGTTTGTTAGAATTGGGTTTTCTAAAAATTTTTTTCATTTAGAAAACTTAAGCACGTTGTGCTAGATTTCGTCAATTGGCGAAAAATGCCTAATCTATCAGGAGGATTTAAATGGCAAAACAGAAATTCGAAAGAACGAAAGTTCACATGAACGTTGGTACCATTGGACACGTAGACCATGGTAAAACCACTCTTTCTGCGGCAATTACCGCATATTGTGCAAAGAAATACCAGGATAAGGTGCTAAAATATGACGAAATTGATAATGCCCCAGAAGAAAAGGCTAGAGGTATTACGATTAACACTCGTCACCTTGAGTATCAGTCGGATAAAAGACACTATGCTCATATTGACTGTCCCGGACACGCTGACTACGTAAAAAACATGATTACGGGTGCTGCTCAAATGGACGGTGGTATTTTGGTTGTTTCTGCACCAGACGGTGTTATGCCACAAACAAAAGAGCACTTGCTTTTGGCACGACAGGTTGGTGTTCCCTCGATTCTAGTATTTTTAAACAAGATTGACCTTCTTGATGATCCAGAGCTTTTGGAACTTGTAGAAGAGGAGATTCGAGACGCTTTGGAAACTTACGGTTTTCCACGAGATACACCGATTATCAAGGGTTCGGCTTTTAAGGCTTTGCAGGAAGATGCTTCGCCTGAGGATACGGCGCCTATTGATGAGTTGTTAAATGCAATGGATACTTTCTTTAAGGATCCTGTTCGAGAGGAAGATAAGCCGTTCTTGCTTCCTATTGAAGATATTTTTACAATTTCAGGGCGTGGTACTGTTGTAACAGGACGAATTGAAGCTGGTGTTATAAATATGAACGAGGAAGTTGAGATTGTTGGTATTAAGCCAACTAAAAAAACTGTTGTTACTGGTATTGAAATGTTTAACAAGCTTCTTGACAAGGGTATGGCAGGTGATAACGTTGGTCTTTTGCTTCGCGGTGTTGAAAAGAAAGAAGTTGAGCGTGGACAAGTTTTGGCAAAGCCTGGTACTATCAAACCGCACACAAAGTTTGAAGCACAGATTTATGTTCTTACGGCTGAAGAAGGTGGTCGGCACAGTATTTTCCGCTCGGGATATAGACCTCAGTTCTATTTCCGAACTACGGATATTACAGGAACGGTTTTATTGCCAGAAGGTGTTGAAATGGTAAAACCTGGGGATAATACTTCTATTATAGGTGAACTTATTCACCCAATTGCTTTGAATCAAGGTTTGAAGTTGGCTGTTCGTGAAGGTGGACGTACCATTGCTAGTGGACAGGTAACAAAGATTCTTGAATAAGGATTACAGGTGGTAGGGCGTATGCCTTGCCATCTATGGAGAAATTATGACGGATAATAAAATTCGCGTTAAGCTTCGTGGATTTGATGTAAGTTTAGTAGATCAAAGTGCCAAATCAATCGTGCAAGCTGTTCAAAAGGCGGGGGCTAAGGTTTGTGGACCAATACCTCTTCCTACTCGAACAAATAAGTTCACGGTTCTTCGCTCGCCTTTTGTAAACAAAAAATCGCGAGAGCAGTTTGAAATGCGAACTCACAAGCGACTGATTGATATTTTGGAACCATCGGCTGATGTTATGAATGCTTTAATGGCTTTAGAGTTGTCGGCGGGTGTTGATGTTGAGATAAAACAATAGTTTATTGCGGTAGACGGCTTTTTAGTGCGTACCGAGGAGTGAAAGATGGTTGGTCTTATTGGAAAAAAAGTCGGAATGACACAGGTTTTTGATGATCTTGGCAGGTTGACCCCTGTTACTGTCATTGAAGTAAAACCTAATGTTGTTCTTCAAACTAAGACAAAAGAAAAATATGGATATTCGGCTGTTCTTTTAGGTGCAGGTGTAAAAAAGACGCATCGTGTGTCAAAGCCTGAAGCGGGTAAGTACACTGATGGAATAAAGCCTGTGTTAGAAAAACGAGAGTTTCGCAACTTTGGTAAGGAAGTTAAGGTTGGTGATGAGCTAGGCGTGGAACTTTTAGAAGGCGAGCGTTACCTTGATGTTACGGCAATGTCAAAGGGTAAGGGCTTTCAAGGTGTTATGAAGCGTTATGGTTATGGTGGTGGTCCTTCATCACATGGTTCGAAGTTTCACCGAGTTGCAGGTTCGACCGGACAGTGTACAAGTCCTGGGCGTTCATTCAAAAACAGTAAAATGCCCGGACGGATGGGTTTTGATCGTGTTACTGTTCAAAACTTGAAGGTTGTAAAAGTTGATAAAGAACTTGGTGTTGTTATGGTTTCTGGTGCTGTTCCGGGGAGAAAAAATGCCACTGTGTATATAAAGTCAGCCGTTAAAAAGCTAAAGACTAAGATAGGAGAATAATATATGAAAGCTACACTCTATTCAATAGACGGCAAGGAAGCAGGCTCGGTTGAACTTGATGAAAAGGTTTTTGGTTTGCCTGTAAACGATGATGTTATTTATTATGCTGTTACAAATGAACTTGCTAATCGCCGAGTAGGCACTGCTTGTGCAAAAGGTCGTAGCGATGTTGCTGGTTCAAATGCTAAACCGTATAGGCAGAAAGGTACGGGGCGTGCAAGACGAGGTGATATAAAGTCTCCTATAACTGTTGGTGGTGGCGTTATATTTGGTCCAAAGCCACGAGATTTTTCGTATTCAATGCCTAAAAAAGCAAAGCGTCTTGCGATGAAAACTATCTTGAGCAAAAAAGTAGCTGAGGACAGGCTTTTTGTTTTGTCTGATTTTACATCCGATGGAAAAACAAAAGAATTAGCTAAAATAATAAATAACTTTGCAAAGGGCGAGCGAGCTGTGCTTATTGTTCACAACGATGATCAAATGATTAAGCGGGCTGCTAGAAATATTCCAAACCTTTCGTTTTTAAATTATGACCGCTTGGAAGCTCATGCACTTTTTTATGGTAAAAAGGTTTTGGTTTTGGAATCTGCAACAAAGAAGCTCTCGGAGTTTTTTGGCTCTTTAGCAGAAGGGAGAACAAAATAAATGGAATATACAGATGTCATTATAGAGCCTATGATAACAGAAAAAACCACATATCTTCGAGAAGAAGACAAGTATGTTTTTAAAGTTAATCCGAAGGCTACTAAGATACAAATTAAAGAGGCTGTAAGACGCCTTTTTAATGTAAAGGTTGTAGATTGCACAGTTATGAATGTTAATGGTAAACCTAAACGACTACGTTATAAGTTTGGGCTAACTCCTAGCTATAAAAAAGCTATTGTAAAATTGGCTGAGGGTGAAACCATTAAAATTTTTGAGGGCGTTTAAGTTAGGCTTAAACGGTATTTAAAGAGGATGAGAATATGGCTCTAAGAGAATATAAGCCAACGACCAGTAGTTTGCGTGGGAGAATAGATGTTTTAAAAACTGAGGTCACCCATCAAAAACCTGAAAAATCTTTAACAAAAGGTAAAAAGGCAAATGCTGGACGTGATTCTTTCGGTAGAATTAGCGTTCGTGGTCAGGGTGGCGGACATAAGCGAAAGTATAGAAAAATTGACTTTAAAAGAAATAAACATGGTATTCCGGGAACGATTCATACAATAGAGTATGACCCCAATAGAAGTGCAAATATTGCTTTGGTTTTTTATGCTGATGGTGAAAAGCGTTATATATTAGCACCTAAAGGCTTAAAAGTAGGGCAGAATATTATGAGCGGAGAAAAGGCTAGCTTAGACATTGCAAATTCATTG
Organism: Treponemataceae bacterium; assembly: GCA_038397925.1. GTDB lineage: Bacteria > Spirochaetota > Spirochaetia > Treponematales > Treponemataceae > Treponema_B. The sequence continues at coordinate 33,717 of JARGFC010000048.1, read as the reverse complement.
CCTTTGGGGGCGATTCCTGTGGGTTTTACAGTTCACAATGTTGAGTTGCAAGCTGGGCGTGGTGGTCAAATCGTTCGTTCTGCTGGAGCGAAGGCACTGATTGCTGCAAAAGAAGGAGACTATGTTACTTTAAAGTTTCCTTCAGGGGAGTCGCGAATGATACATAAAAAATGTTATGCGACTATTGGCGAAGTAGGTAATGGAGACCATATGAATATGGCTCTCGGTAAGGCGGGGCGTTCGCGTTGGCGTGGTATTAAACCGAAAGTGCGTGGTATGGCTATGAACCCAATTGACCATCCGCTTGGTGGTGGTGAGGGTGTTGGCAAGGGGCGAATCCCTGTAACACCTTGGGGGCAACCTTGTAAAGGATACAAAACTAGGAAGAAACGAAAGCCTTCTAGCAAGTTTATTGTATCTCGAAGGAAAAAGTAGGTGGAGGATTAAGTGTCAAGATCAGTTAAAAAAGGTCCTTTTGTAGAAAAGGCTTTGTACAAAAAAGTAACGGCTATGAATAAGTCGGGTAAAAAAACAATGATTAAAACCTATTCTCGCTGTTCAACGATTATTCCCGAAATGGTTGGAGCTACTATATCCGTCCATAATGGTAAGGCTTGGATTCCGGTGTATATAACCGAAAATCTTGTTGGACACAAGTTAGGAGAGTTTGCTTATACACGAGTGTTTAGAGCGCATTCAAAATCTGATGCAAAGGCAAAGAGGGAATAAATATGGCAGGGAAAGAATATAGAAGTGTAACAAAGTTTTTAATAGCTTCACCCACAAAGGTTCGACCTGTTGCTAATATTGTTAAGTCTAAACCTTACACAGAAGCAATGGCTATTTTGGAAAATACTCCTAATAAGGGTGCTCGCTTGATTTCTCAAACAATGAAGTCGGCTGCGTCCAATGCTCTTTATGCTGACAAAAACTTGGATGAAGATATGATGTTTGTTAAAGATATAATGGTTGATGAGGGACCTCGGCTACGTCGCATTTGGCGTCGGGCTCGTGGGCGTGCTGATATTCAGTTAAAACGAATGTGCCACATTACAGTTATTTTGAACAAAAAGGATGGTGAATAATGGGTCAGAAAGTAAACCCAGTCGGTTTGAGATTGGGAGTAAATAAAACTTGGTCTTCGCACTGGTATGCAGACCCAAAAAGGTATCCTGAGCTTTTGCATGAAGATTTAAAAATTAGAAAGCTCATTAGAAATATGCCCGAAACAAAAAATGCTGAAATATCTGAGGTTGAAATAATTCGTCATCCACAAAGGATTACAGTTATTGTTCATACTGCTAGACCGGGTGTTGTAATTGGTGTAAAAGGGGCTAATATTGAAAAAATTAGTCAGGTGTTACAGAAAAAGCTTATTAAAAAAATTCAAATCAAGGTCAAAGAAGTTAAACGTCCTGAACTTAATGCGAGTCTTGTTGCTCAAAATGTAGCTAGACAGCTAGAGGGTAGGTCGGCTTTTAGACGGGTTTTAAAACAAGCTATCAGTAATACGATGCGTTCTGGCGGTGAAGGAATTAAAATTCGTATTTCAGGGCGATTGGGCGGTGCTGATATGTCACGAACTGAGGAGATGAAAGAAGGACGGATTCCTCTTCATACTCTACGTGCTGACATTGATTATGGCTTTGATGAAGCTAACACAACATATGGAAAGATTGGGGTTAAGGTTTGGTTGTATACCGGCCTTAAATTTACAAATGAAACTCGTGAGGACGCAGGACAGCTTTTGAAAAAACAAAGGCAACCTCGAGCTCCGCGTTCAGAACAAAAAAAATAGGAGAAGATTATGGCTTTAAGTCCTAAAAGAGTAAAGTACCGAAAAGTTCAGCGCGGACGCATAAAAGGCGAGGCAACCCGTTGTAATGCTATAGACTTTGGTGAGTATGCCTTGGTTGCACTTGAACCTTTTTGGCTTACAAACAGGCAAATTGAGGCGGCTCGTGTTGCTATCAATAGATGTGTTCAGCGTGGTGGTAAGGTTTGGATTCGGGTTTTTCCTGACAAACCTTATACTAAAAAACCTGCCGAAACACGAATGGGTGGTGGAAAGGGTGCTCCTGAATATTGGGTGGCAGTAGTAAAACCCGGCACAATTTTGTTTGAGCTTGGTGGTGTTGATCGCGAGCTTGCACAAAAGGCAATGCGGTTAGCTGGGAGTAAACTTCCGTTTAAGACACGCTTTGCCGAACAGATTCGCACGGAATAGAGGTTGATATGGCAAAGAAAATGAAATTACACGAAATGTCGATGGAAGAGTTAATTGCTAAAAGAGGTGAATTAAAAAAAAGCTATTTTGACCTGCGATGTCAAGCGGTTATCGGTCATGTGGAAAACCCTCTTTTGAAACGAACAATGCGTCGACAAATTGCGGCGTTAAATACGGTTATTAGAGAAAAAGAAATCGCTTCTGGGGTTTCTAAGTAGGAGTAGACGATGGTAACAGAGCAAAATGAAAAAGCTAGAAGACGCGAGTTTGTTGGGCTTGTAACTAGCGATAAAATGGATAAGACTATTGTCGTACAAGTAAGTACAAGAAAGTTACATCGCTTGTATAAAAAGTATGTAACTCGTAGTAAAAAATACCACGCTCACGATGAAAAGAACGATGCTCATATTGGAGATACTGTTCGGATTTGTGAGAGCCGACCTTTGAGTAAAACAAAGGCTTGGAAATTGGTGGAAGTTATTGAGCGAGCTAAATAAGCATCAGGAGTTATAAAATGATTCAAGTTTGTTCTAGATTAAATGTTGCTGATAACTCAGGTGCAAAACAAGTTGAATGTATCAAGGTTATTGGTGGAACGGGGCGACGATATGCCTCTATTGGTGATATTATCGTTGTTGCTGTGAAAGATGTCTTGCCACCTTCGAATATTAAAAAGGGTTCTATCCAAAAGGCTGTTATTGTTCGAGTTTCAAAGGAATATCGTCGTCCAGACGGTACTTATATTCGCTTTGATGATAACGCCTGCGTTTTAGTGGATGACAACAAAAACCCTCGAGGCAAGCGTATTTTTGGACCTGTAGCACGGGAATTACGGGATTATGATTATATGAAGATAATTTCCCTTGCTCCAGAGGTTTTATAGGGGTGTTTTATGGCAGAGATAATGAAAACGCGTAAAAAAATTAAAATTAAGCGTGATGATGTTGTGGAAATTATCACGGGTAAGGATAAAAAAAAGCGTGGCACTGTTATTAAAACAGTACCATCTAAAAATGCTGTCTTAGTGCGAGGTTTAAATATGGTTAGCAAAACAATGCGACCGCGAAGTCAGCAAGAAAAGGGTGGAATTGTAGAAATTGAAGCACCGATTGATGTTTCAAATGTGATGATTGTCTGCAAAAAATGCGGAAAAACACGCATCGGTATTCAGGAAAAAGACGGCAAACGAATTAGAGTTTGCAAAAAATGTGGAGATGCTTTATAATGAGTGATTATGTACCTCGGCTTAAGAAAGTCTATAAAGAAGAAATTATGAACAAGCTTACAGATGAGTTTAATTACACAACTGTAATGCAAGTACCAAAGCTGGAAAAAATTGTGCTTAGCGTAGGTGTTGGACAGGCTTTGACAAACAAGAAACTACTTGATGCTGCTGTAAAAGATTTGCAAATTATTTCTGGGCAAAAGCCCGTTAAGACAAAGGCAAGAAAGAGTATTGCAAACTTCAAGCTTCGAGAAGGTGCTGAAATTGGAGCAATGGTTACCTTACGCGGTGCAAAAATGTATGAGTTTTTAGACCGCTTTATAAATGTTGCCTTGCCACGTGTTAAAGATTTCCACGGTGTAAGTGCAAATGCTTTTGACGGTCATGGAAATTATTCGGTCGGCGTAACAGAACAAATTATCTTTCCTGAAATTGACTTTGATAAAATTGAACAAGTTTCAGGTTTGAATGTTTGCATTGTTACAAGTGCAAAAACAGACAATGAAGCAAAGGCTTTGTTGGAAAAATTTGGTATGCCGTTTAGGAAATAGGAGAATATTGTGGCAAAAAAATCGAAAGTTATACAGGCAATGGGGAAATTCAAGTATAAAACACAACGGTATAATCGTTGTAAGATTTGCGGGCGTCCAAGAGGTTATATGCGCAAATTTCACATGTGCCGAATTTGTTTTAGAAAACTTGCTAGCGAAGGTCAACTTCCCGGCGTAACAAAATCGAGTTGGTAGGAGGCGAAAGATGAGTGTTTCAGACCCAGTAGCGGATATGCTTACAAAAATAAGAAATGCTTCAGTTGCAGGTCACGAACATGTGGATGTTCCTGCTTCAAGACTCAAGCTAGAGATTATAAAGATTTTGAAGGATGAAGGCTATATTAAAGCTTTCCAAAAGCTTGACCCAGAAAGTGGAAATAGGATTCGTGTAACCTTAAAATATGACGAAAAAGATGAGTCTGTCATTCATGGAATTGAGCGAATTTCTAAACCAGGGCGACGAAGGTATTCTGGTTACAAGGATTTGCCCCGTGTTTTTAATGGATACGGCACTTTAATCGTTTCAACTTCAAAGGGTGTTACAACAGGCAAGGTTGCTGACGAAAATCGTGTCGGTGGCGAGCTAATTTGTAAGGTTTGGTAGGAGAGAAGTATGTCAAGAATTGGTAATCTTCCAGTTACTATTCCAGCTGGAGTTAAGGTTAATGTTGCAGAAAATGTGCTTTCGGTTGAAGGACCAAAGGGCAAACTACAACAAAATTTTGCTCCTGAAATTGAAATAAAACTTGAAGGCGATAAACTTGTTGTAAATAGAAAGAATGACAAGCTTCAAACAAGGGCTTATCACGGACTTTACAGAAGTTTGTTTAGTAATATGATAAAAGGTGTTTCAGAAGGCTTTTCAAAAACCTTGGTTATTAATGGTGTTGGTTATAAGGCTGAGGTACAAGGGAAGATTTTGCTTTTATCGCTTGGATATTCAAACGATATTGCAGTTTATATTCCTGAAGGAATAACTGTAACTGTGGAACAACTCAAGGTTAAAATTTCTGGAGCTTCAAAAGAACAGGTTGGTGAATTTGCAGCCCAAGTTCGAAAATTGCGTGGACCTGAACCGTATAAGGGTAAGGGTATTCGATATGAGGACGAAGTTATACTTCGCAAGGTTGGTAAAACCGGTGTTAAGTAGAGGGTGAACTATGAGAAAAAAATTAAATGACAAACAAAGACGACATTTAAAGCGAAAAATTCATATTCGAAAGCGAATTCACGGTACAAATGAAAGACCGCGTTTAACAGTTTTTAGAAGTAATAAAAATATTTTTTTGCAAGTTATTGATGATGACAAGGCAAATACCCTGCTTTCAGTGTCAACCTTAGAAAAGGACTTTGAAAATGACAAGCTTAATGTTAAAACAGGGGAAAAAGTGGGCGAAGAAATGGGGAAACGGCTTAAAGATAAAAACATTTCTTCCATTGTGTTTGATAGAAGTGGTTATTTGTATCACGGCGTAGTTAAGGCTGTCGCTGATGGTGTGCGAAAAGCTGGAATTAAGTTTTAGGAGAGAGTATGAGACGTCAAAGAAATAATAGGACTGAAAATAAAGGACCTGAATTGGTCGAAAAGCTTCTCAAGCTTAATCGAACAGCCAAGGTTGTAAAGGGCGGAAGACGCTTTTCTTTTTCAGCTTTGACCGTTGTTGGTGACCAAAAAGGTAATGTAGGTTTTGGCTTTGGAAAGGCTAATGACGCTAGTGAAGCAATTAAAAAAAGCATAGTTAGGGCTAAAAGCCGAATGGTAAAATTGCCCTTGAAAAATGGAACTATTCCGCATGAAGTTAGCGGTAAATACAAGGGGGCGAAGGTTTTGTTACGCCCTGCTTGTGAGGGTACGGGAATTATTGCTGGTGGTACTATTCGTGCAATAATGGAAGCTGCAGGTGCAACTGATGTTTTGTCAAAGTCTTTGGGGTCCAGCACGACTGTAAATGTTGTGCGAGCTGTTTTTGGTGCTACCGAAAAGCTCATGGATGGCAAGGATATTGCAAAGCGTCGCGGTAAAGCTCTCGCAGAATTGTGGGGTTAATTATGGCAAAAAAGTTAAAAATAAAATTGATAAAAAGTACGATTGGGCAGAAGCCACCTGTATGTGCGACTGTTCGTTCTTTAGGGCTTGGAAAGCTCAACTCGACTGTTGTTGTAAATCCTAATCCTGCTATTTCTGGAATGATAGCTACTGTAAAACACCTTGTTAGTGTAGAGGAGTTGGATTAATGTCAGACTTTAATTTAATTGCACCAAAGGGTGCAAATCGAAAGAAAAAGATTGTTGGAAGAGGTTCATCTTCAGGACGAGGAACTACTGCTGGTAGGGGTAATAAGGGACAACTTTCGCGTTCTGGTGGAAGATCCTATGTTGGTTTTGAAGGTGGACAGATGCCCTTATATAGACGAGTAGCAAAGCGAGGCTTTTCGAACTATTTTTTTAAAAAAGATGTAGCAATCGTAAATCTTTCGCAACTTGAGCGTACCTTTGAAAGTGGTGAAAGTGTAGACCTTGCATCACTGAAAGTAAAAAATATATTGAAAAAAAACTGTGTAGCGTTCAAGATTTTGGGTAACGGCGAAATTTCTAAAAGCTTAACTGTAAATTTGAGCAAGGTGGATAGTATCTCAGCTTCGGCTAAAGAAAAAATTGAAAAAGCCGGCGGAAGTGTTGTAGGTTTGTAAACGGGAGAAAAAGATGGCTAATTCATTGGTAAGTATGTTCAAGATTGAAAGCTTGCGTAAGAGAATTATTTTTACGCTTTTAGCTCTTGTGGTGTTTAGATTTGGAGCCCACTTAATCATTCCCGGAATTGATCCGCAAGCTCTTGCAGCTTATGTTAAGCAACATATTTCGACTAATTCGTTTATTGACCAAATGGACTTTTTTGTTGGTGGAGCTTTTTCTAATTTTTCGGTTTTTATGTTGAGTATTATGCCGTATATTTCCGCCCAGATTTTGTTCCAGATTGCGATGTTTGTCTTTCCGAGTTTGAAAAAAATTGCTGAAGATGATGGTGGTAGACGAAAAATTCAAAATTGGACACGCTTGGCAACTGTTGCTGTTGCTCTTTTGCAATCAACAGCGGTTATTGCTTATGTAGCAAATATTCCGGGTGCGGTTATAATACCGAGAGGTTTGCATATTTTTATAACCCTCTTGACTGTAACAACAGGTACTATGATAACTGTTTGGCTTGGTGAGCAAATTACAGCACACGGTATTGGAAACGGTATTTCGATGTTGATTTATGCGGGTATTGTTGCTCGTATGCCAGCCGCGACACTTCGGCTTATTAACCATGTTAGGTCGGGTGAAGGAAATGCTGTTTTTGTTATTTTCGCTTTCCTTATGTTTATAGGGATTATCGTTTTAGTAATCTATGAACAGCAGGGACAGCGAAAAATTATGGTTGACTATGCGAAGAGGGTTCGTGGACGAAAGGTTTATGGTGGGCAGAGTACATATATTCCGTTTAAGATAAATCCAGCGGGAGTTATGCCCGTTATTTTTGCAAACTCTCTTTTGATGTTTCCAACAACGATTGCGGGTTTGCTTGCAGGGCAGGCAAAATGGGTGCGTTCCCTTGCGGAGTTTTTAAATCCCTTGGGATTGTGGTATAATATTTTTTATGTTATTTTGATTATAGTGTTTGCTTATTTTCAAACAATGATACAGCTTAATCCTACAGAAATAGCAAAACAACTTCGTGAAAACGGAGGGACTATTCGTGGAATTAGAGCTGAAAAAACAGAAGAATATTTAACAAAAGTATTAAATAGGCTAATTTTTCCCGGTGCAATTTACTTAGCAATGATTGCCGTGATTCCAACAATAATTCAGCTAAGTTTTAAATTCCCTCGGGATGTTGCAACCTTAATGGGTGGAACTTCACTTTTGATTATGGTGGGGGTTAATATTGACACAATGGCTCAAGTTGAAGCCCAGTTGAAAATGCATCATCATGAAGGATTAGTTAAAAAGGGTAGGATTCGCGGACGCGGTCTCTAAAATAGAGGAGTTTTGATATGAAAGTTAGAACTAGTGTAAAACCTATTTGCGAAAAATGCAAGGTTATTAAAAGACGGGGAGTTGTGCGTATTATTTGTACAAACCCTAAGCATAAACAAAGACAGGGGTAATGGAGGACAGGAATGGCTCGTATTGCAGGAGTTGATCTCCCAAATAAACATGTGCGAATAGCTTTGACTTACATCTTTGGTATTTCTAGATCTTCGGCTGAAAAAATTTGTGAAAAATCAAAAATTGATCCGACTAGAAATATGAATGATTTGAGCAATGATGAACTTACAGTTTTGCGTGATATTATTGACAAGGATTATAAGGTTGAGGGACGGCTTAGAACTGAGGTCGCTCTAAACATTAAGCGATTACAGGATATCGGTTGCTACCGAGGGCAGAGACATAGAAAAAGCTTGCCTGTTCGTGGGCAGAGAACTCGCACCAATGCTAGAACACGCAAGGGTAAGAAAAAGACCGTTGCAGGTAAGAAAAAATAATCGGAGGAAGTAATGGCAAAAGCTAAGGCTAGAACACAAAAACGAAAAGAAAAACGAACGGTTGATGCTGGAAATATTTATATTCAGGCAACCTTCAATAATACAATTGTAACAATTACTGACTTAAATGGCAATGCAATTGCTTGGGCTTCTGCTGGAGGACTAGGTTTTGCAGGACCAAAAAAGTCAACCCCATTTGCGGCTCAAACTGTAGTGGATGCTGCTATACAAAAAGCACAAGTCTATGGTTTGCGGGAAGTAAATGTTTTTGTAAAAGGACCTGGTGCAGGGCGAGAGTCTGCAATTCGAGCACTTGGTTTAAGAGGGGTAAGGGTTCGCACTATTAGTGATGTAACTCCAATTCCCCACAATGGTTGTCGCCCTAGAAAGACTAGACGTGTTTAAGAGAGGCTTAAATGGTTCGAAAAAATCTATTGAAAGGCTTTAAAAGACCTAAAGGTGTTGAGTTTAATCAAGAGGAAGCTACTGAAAGCTATGGAAAGTTTATAGCTTATCCTTTTGAAGTGGGCTTTGGTACCACTATAGGCAACTGCCTAAGGCGGATTTTACTGTCTTCAATTCAAGGCTATGCTGTTTCAGCAGTTAGGATAACAACCTATAATGAAGACAATGTACCAAGTGTTATTTCAAGTGAGTTTGAAAACATTCCCGGTGTTGTTGAGGATACTATTGAGATTATAAACAATATTAAACAGCTGGATTTAAAGCTTATAAATGGTGAAGATTCGGGTACTTTTATGTTTGAGTTTCAAGGTAAAAAGACAATTACTGGAAATGATTTTACTGTTGATGAAAACTTAGAAATTATAAACAAAGATATGTTTGTAATGGAATTGATGGCTGATGCTCACTTTGAAGTTGAAATGCAAATTGATTTTGGGCGTGGTTATGTTCCTGCTGAAGTGAACGAAAAATACATCGACATTATGGGAAGTATTCCGCTTGATGCTCTTTATTCTCCTGTTGAAAAGGTTAACTATAGTATTGAGCCTTGTAGGGTAGGGCAGAGAAACGATTATGATAAGCTGATTTTGGAAGTATATACTGATGGAACAGTTGCTCCGGATGATGTACTTGCGGAAGCAGCAAAAATTGCAAAGGAACACTTTACCATATTCTTAAATTTTGACGAAAGTGAGTTTGAAATTGAAGAATACGATGAAACCGAAGACTTTGCGATGAAAAAGCTCTTGGAAAGTCCTATTAAAGACTTGGAGCTAACAGTTAGGGCGAAAAACTGTTTAGATAATGCTGGAATTATGACCATCGGAGAGCTTGTTTTGCGTTCTGAAGAAGAAATTGCAAATATGCGAAACGTTGGTACAAAGAGTTTGAACGAAATCAAAGAAAAGCTACAGGAGCGAAATTTGAGATTGGGAATGACTGAGGACAGTCGTTTTGAAGATATTACAAAAAGGGAAGAAATAGATGAAGCATAAACAGGGCTTTAATCCGCTATCAAGACGAAGTGCGCATAGGCGTGCTTTACACCGAAGTATGGTAACATCGCTTTTCAAATACGAGCGGATTACAACAACAAAACAAAAAGCGATGGAAGTTAGACGAACGGCTGAAAAGCTCATTACCCGTGCAAAGGTGGATTCTGTTCACAATAGACGGGAAACATCCAAGTGGATTTGGGACAAGGGCATTTTGAACAAGCTTTTTGCTGATATTGCTCCTCGAATGAAGGACAGAAATGGTGGCTATACTCGTGTTATGAAAATGGGATTCCGTCAAGGCGACGCTGCGGATTTGGCGATTTTAGAACTTGTGGACTATTCTTTTGATGAAAAAGAAAAATCAAAAGAGGAGAAAAAAGCACAAAACAAAAAATCTGCTAAAGACAAGTCAAAATCCAAAGACAGCTCAAATAAACCCAAAAAAGAACGCTCCAGAGTAACCGCCAAAGATGTTTCTGAAAACCCTGCACAACAAGCAGAACAGAGGAGGTTTAACCGTGTCAAAGGCTCATAGAGGAAAAGGCGTAAGAGAAGAATTTAACCGAGGGCGCGGTACTTGCCCAAGTTGCAAAAGAACAGGTGTTAAGGTTGTTTACGAGCATGAAACTGATGGCGAAAAATTAAAAATTTGCAAAATTTGCAAGGCAACCAACGAAAACAAAAAACGCCGAGAAGCTCGTGCCACAAAACCTGCGACACCAGAGACAGAAGCCACGGAGACTGCCGACGCCACCGAAACTGCTGAATAAACTAAAGTTTGTGTTTATTACAAAGCGAAGTTTCTTTTTTTAGCATTTATAAGACTTAAGTTTTTTTGCGAAAAAGTTAGTCCTCTCCCCTCGGATGGGGAGAGGGCTTTGACTAGCTGACGGGTGTGTTTTGCAGTAGTGGCAAAGTAGGGCTTGAATTTGTTATCACAAATTCAAGCCCTAAGCAAGCCAGACCTACGGTACTCCAAAAAGCTAATTACTAAAAAACAAGAAATATTTAAAAATGTTTTCCTCTCAAAATAAATTTAGGGACCTCTAAAAGCTAATGTTTTTAGAGGCAACCTTTTGCGTTATTTTTGAAACAGGGAAAGCGGTAAGAAATTTCGTATACATTTTAAGGTCGAGCGTATTTGTTTTAACTTTGTGTTTTAATTTATAAAATTACGCATAGAATACACCTATTATTAAAAAAAAATTGCTATTGATTTTTTTTAGAAAGTTTAGTACTCTTTTAAGAATATATTATTCAAAGAGGATTTTTTATGAAAAATGTAAAACTATTTTGTATTTTTGCAAGTTTTGTTTTATTATTTATGTTTTCCTGCAACAAGGAAAATGAAAAAGTAGAGGTGGGCGAGGCTAAATTTGGTACGCCAATGAATTTTACCAGTACCGACTTAGATGGAAATACTGTAACAAATGAAATTTTCAAAAAAGCAGACCTTACGCTTATTAACATTTGGGCGACTTGGTGTGGACCTTGCAAGGCGGAATTGCCCGGACTTGCAAAAATTGCAGAAAAATATTCGGCTCAGGGTTATCAAGTGATTGGTTTTGTTCAAGATGTAACTGGCGAGGAAAATGTTGATATTGCAAAGTCGATTTTGGCAGACGCTGGTGTTAAATTTACAGTTGTTAAAAATGACCCATCAATGGATGCAATTTATGCTGACCTTGAAGCTTTTCCCACAACCTTGTTTGTGGACAAAGATGGGAATTTAGTTGGAACCGAGCATATTGGTTTTGCAGATGAAGCTGGATTTGATGCTCTTTTTCAAAAAGCTATCGAAACTTTAAAAAACAAGTAAATTTCAATGGAAAAAAGTTTTTTAGAGTCGGCAAAAGGAAATAAGTCGAAATGTCATTTTTGTCAAGTTTGCGATGGAAAAGGCTGCATAGGAGAAATGCCGGGAATGGGTGGCGTTTTTCAAAATGCTAATTTTATTGCAAACTGTGCTGACTGGCATAAATATACAAAAACTTCAAACAGTCTTCCTAAAATTAGACTTGCGCCTATTACAGGTGCTGTGGAAAATGTTGGTTGGGTTGATGAAAAAAGCTTTTATGAAACTCTTTTAACTGCTGTTTCAAAGGCAGGAGTTGATTTAAGCATTGGGGATGGAACTCCTGATGAAAAGTTGCTTTATGGTATTGAAGCTTTAAAAAAACTCAAAAAAAAAGCAGCAGTTTTTATAAAACCCTATCCACAAGATATCTTTTTTGAGCGTTTAACTTGGGCTGAGGATGTAGCGGAAGTTTTAGGTATAGATATTGACTCCTACAATATAGTAACAATGCGAAATTTAGTAAATTTGGAAAAAAAATCGTCCGCTCAGCTTTTAGAAATTAAGCAAAGGGCAAAATGCCCCTTTGCCTTGAAGGGAGTTTTTACAAAAGCTGACCTAGAAACAGTCGCTTCGGTAAAACCCGATATTGTGGTGATTTCAAACCATGGTGGACGGGTGGAAACTAATCGTAAAAGCACTGCTGATTTTTTGGCAGAAAATTATTGCTTTTTGAAAAAACATTGTGGCGAAATTTGGGTGGATGGTGGTTTGCGTACAAGTGCAGACCTAAAAGTTGCCAAGGCACTTGGTGCAAAAACGGTTTTGCTTGGTCGCCCTTTTCTTACAGCTCTTTTACGGGATGGGGAGACGGGGGTGCTCAATTTGGTTAAAAGCTTTTTATAAAATTATGTCTTTTTTGTGTTAAAACTTTTCCTAAGCTTATCGGTGTTTTTCTTCGCGTTCTTTGAGAGCCGCCAGCAAGCTTCGAACACGGATACGAATTGCTCCGAGATTTGCACCTTCATCTATTTTTAGTAGGGTGTACATTCGCCCGTGTTTTTTCATTATTTCGTCAACTTGGTCGGAGGTAACGGCATCTAAACCACAGCCAAAACTTGTGAGCTGAATAATCTCTAGGTTTTTGTTTCGAGTTACAAACTCGGCGGCTCGGTAAAGTCGGTTATGATAAACCCATTGGTCAATTACTCGCAAGGGACGCTCCACCTTACCAAGGTGTGCTATTGAGTCTTCCGTTAAAACAGCCAAGCCTAAACCTGTCAAAAGTTCAGGTATTCCGTGGTTGATTTCTGGGTCGACATGATAGGGTCTACCTGCTAGAACTATGCCTTTTAAGTTTTTGTCTTTTATTTCTTTTAAAGTTTTTTCGCCTTGAGCTTTTACATCTGCACGATAAAGTTCTTGTTCTTTCCACGCTAGGTCGACAGCTATGTCCATTTCTTTTTTGCTAATGTTAAATCGCTCACCTAATTCTTCAAGTAAGCGTTTTTTCAATGCTTTTTTATCAAATATTGGCAAAAAAGGGTTAATGTAAATAAGGTCATTTTTTTGGTGAAAAATGTCAATATTATTTTTTATAACTTCAGGATAACTGGTAACAATGGGGCAATTGTAATGGTTGTTTGCACTTTTGTCTTCTTTTGATTCGTATGGAATACAAGGATAAAAAATAGTTTTGATTCCTTTTTGTAAAAGCCACTCAATTGCACCGTGTACAATTTTTCCGGGATAGCAAACCGACTCCGACGGAATCGATTCTAAGCCTAGTTCGTAAATTGCTTTGTTTGAGCGAGATGAAATTATAACTTGAAATTTTAATGCCGTAAAAAGTGTAAACCAAAGAGGATAGTTTTCATATATGTTCAAAACTCTTGGAATACCGATTTGTCCACGGATAGCTTTTTCTTTTGGCAACGGTTTATAGTCAAAGGTTCGCTTATATTTCCAGTTGTAAAGATTAGGAAGTGGTTCAGGTTTTTTGCGAGCAGCCAAATAAACTCCTTCCATTTCTAAACCTCGTTCACAACGATTTCCCGTAACAAAGGTTCTAAACTCAGAACTTGTAGGATGGGTTTTGTTAGAAAATTTGTTTATCGTGAGCAAACAATTATTCGGACATTTTCCGCAACGGGCAAGTTTTAAATCTACGCTAAAGTTTTTTAGCTCCGAAAGGGTTGCAATGCCTGATGTAGTATTTGGCTTACTGCCAGCATCTTTCCACTGTTCAAGGGCTATTAAGGCTGCACCGTATGCCCCCATCAAACCAGCAATGTTAGGGCGAATTGCTTTCTTTCCCGAAATAAGCTCAAAGGCACGCAAAACCGCATCATTATTAAAAGTTCCACCCTGTACAATTATTTTATCACCAATACTTTCAGGGTCTCGTAATTTAATAACTTTAAAAAGAGCATTTTTTATAACTGAATAAGAAAGCCCAGCAGAAATATCGCCTACAGAGGCGCCTTCTTTTTGTGCTTGCTTAACTCGGCTATTCATAAAAACTGTACAACGACTACCAAGATCAACGGGTTTTTCAGTGAGCAAGGCAAGTTGAGCAAAATCCTGCACATCCATTCCGAGTGAGCGTGCAAAGTTATCTAAAAAGCTACCGCATCCAGAAGAACAAGCTTCGTTCAGTTGAATATTTGTAATCGCTCCGTCTTTCATTGTGAGGCACTTCATATCTTGCCCACCAATGTCCAATAAAAACTCAACACCAGGCAGGAAAAAATCTGCAGCTTTATAGTGGGCTATTGTTTCCACTTCGCCATCATCGGCACCCACTGCTGCTTGAAAAAGTTTTTCTCCGTAGCCCGTTGAAACAGTGCGTGCAATGTATGCAGTTTTTGGAAGTTTGGAATAAAGTTCCTTTAACATTTCTACAGCGAGTTGAACAGGGTTTCCTGCATTGACAGCATAATACTGCCATAAAATCGCACCGTTTGTATCGATTAAAACTGCCTTTGTTGTCGTAGAACCTGCATCTAGACCTAAAAAAACAGTACCTTTTGCCTGAGCAATGTCAGCGACTAAAGCCTTTTCTTTTGAGTGGCGTTTTCTAAAATCAGCCAATTCTTCTTCGCTTTTAAAAAGTGGGGCAAGGCGTTGAACTTCGTTTAGCTCCGCATTTTCTATGTTTTGTAAAGCGACAGAAAATTGGTCGAGTGGCATAAAATTATAACGCTTTGCTAATTCCGCCTCGTCTTCGTCTTCTAAAACTTTAAGCTCTGTCAATGCTGCCCCGAGTGCGACAAAAAGTTGGGCGTTTTCAGGCACTAATGTTTGTTCAGCAGTGAGTTTTAGGGTCTCTACAAAGCGAGCCCTTAGCTCTGGTAAAAAGTGAAGTGGACCGCCTAAAAAGGCTACATTTCCACGAATGGGTTTTCCGCAAGCTAAGCCTGAAATAGTTTGGTTTACGACGGCTTGAAAAATACTTGCAGCGATATCCTCTCGTGCAGCCCCTTCGTTTATCAAAGGTTGGATATCGGTTTTAGCAAAAACACCACATCGGGCAGCAATCGGGTAAATTGTTGTGAAATTTTTTGCGAGTTCGTTTAAGCCTGCTGCATCCGTTTCTAAAAGGGCTGCCATCTGGTCGATAAAAGCCCCCGTTCCACCTGCACAAGTTCCGTTCATTCGTTGTTCAATATTTGAACCGTCAAAATAAGTTATCTTTGCATCCTCGCCACCCAATTCAATTATTACATCTGTTTTAGGTATTCGTTTTTTTACAGCCAAGGTTGCACTTGTTACTTCCTGCACAAAAGGGATATTAAGCCACTGAGAAACTGCCAAGCCTCCAGAGCCCGTAACCACTGCCGAAATTACAGCCTTTGGTGAAATTTTTTCACGGATTAGCTCCAAGGCATCACCGACTACAGAAATTATTGTTTTGCAAATGTCTGCACGGTGCCGCTCATATTTTGAAAAAATTATATCATTTTTTGCAAGAGCTACAACTTTAACGGTTGTCGAACCAACATCAAGCCCAAGTCTAACATCATACTTTAACACAGTTTAAAAATACTAAAAATTAAAAAAAAGTCAAGGGGATTTAAGTTTTTGTGTTCACTGCGAAATTAAATGTTGATTTTTTATGATGAAAAACCTTATTCTACCGTTTTAGATTTCTCGCATTACGGATTTAAAAGTACAAATATGCTGGAAAGTAACTAAAAAATATGCTGTAGAAAAAAGTTATATCAGATAATTTACAAAACTTTTAAAGTTTAACTTGTCTTTGGCAGTGATACTCTTGCGAATTGGCTTGATATATTCTAAAAATAAAAAAAGCTCGCGACAACCTGCGAGCTTTTTCTAGTACAAAACAAAATTTGCTAAAATTTAAAATCCACAAAATTAATTATTTCTTTCAACCAAAAGATTTAAAAGATCTTGCATTCGTTTTTGAATGTTTTGAACTTCCTGTGACGGTATTTCTTTTACCGTTTCATTTGTGCTTCTGTCGACCACTCGCACAATAACACGGTTTATTTCCTTATTAACAGAAAAATCCAAGTCTTTCGAAAAAGCATCCGAAATTTTTTGAATATTTTCAGTAGCGGCAAGGGTATTTTTGTATTCACGATCCCGTGCCTGTGCTTCTTTAAGTTTTTGTGCAGCCTCGGCTGTTATTTCAATACTCTCTGTAATTTTATCAGCCGAGCGTTTTAAAGTGGAATTGATTTCACGGGCTCGCTTAGCAACTATTCCCGCTGGCGAGTTTACGCTATCAATTCCAACGCTTTTTACTTGCATAAACCTTACCTCCTGTAAAATCACTGCAATTAGGGTATTTTTAGGTGTCAAAACAAACACCTCATAACCCCGAGTTTTAAAAAAGCT
The DNA here is from genome assembly GCA_038397925.1 of Treponemataceae bacterium. GTDB lineage: Bacteria > Spirochaetota > Spirochaetia > Treponematales > Treponemataceae > Treponema_B. The sequence goes on along the minus strand of JARGFC010000048.1, from coordinate 17,064 downwards.
TCTATTTCTTGTTATTTTTCAAAACTCATCTTATATAAAGCCATCCTTGGCATTTTTTTAAAAAGGTGAAGCTGCGCAAGGTCTTCACCAGTAGTTTTTATAATGCGTTTCCGCATACTCAGCTCAAAGCCCTAGTCTCCGATTCCGATGTTTTATCGTTTTCATTGAGGACAGGGGATAAGAGAAGACATCCAGAATTCTCTTTTTCTTCTGCTTGGTCGGAACTGGAGGTTTTAACCTCGTAAAAGCTACCGTTCCAAGTTTTTTCCTTTGAGTCTGTAAACTGTTTTTTTAAGTTTTCTCCAATTTCAAAATCCCTAGAATTATTGAAGAAGCCGCAAAACAGTTTGAGAATTAGCATTAGCTTGTGCTAACATAGCTGTTGTTGACTGGGTTAAAATATTGTCCCGAGTATAGTCAACGATAGCTTTTGCCATATCCGTGTCACGAATTCGTGACTCAGCGGCTTGTAAGTTTTCCGAAGCAACAGCTACACCGTTATAAGCCATTTCAAAACGGTTTTGGTATGCACCCAAATCCGCTCTTTGCTTGTTGATAATTGTTAAAGCCGCATCAATTGAACCAATTGCTTTATTTGCACTTTCAACATCTGCAACAGAAAGTATTTCATCATCGCCACCTTGTGCTGCACCAACAATGCCAAGAGCAGTAGCACTCATATCACCAATGTAAATCTGCTCGTTTTGGTCCATGTTTGCTCCAACGTGTAATTGCATTATCTGCGTGCCGGTATCTCGAGAAAAACGTCCTGTTAAAACATTCATTCCGTTGAATTGGGCATGACTTGCGATTCTATCAACTTCGTCAACTAACTGCGAAACTTCTACTTGAATTTGCATTCTATCTTCTGCTGAATAAATACCATTTGCAGCTTGAACTGCAAGTTCTCGCAATCTTTGCATAATGTCGGTGGTTTCTTGTAAATAGCCTTCTGTTGCTTGGATAAAGGAAACACCGTCTTGTATATTCTTTCCAGCCATGTTTAAGCCTCGAATTTGGCTTCTCATCTTTTCAGAGACGGCTAAACCAGAAGCATCGTCTCCCGCACGGTTGATTCTCATACCGCTTGAAAGTCTTTCGGCTGACTTTACCAGTCTGTTTGTAACAACACCTTCATTTCGTTGAGCGAACATAGCACTCATATTATGATTGATTATCATATGACCCTCCTGAAGTCAAAATTAGCTTTTCTTTTTATAAAGCTTTTGGCATCCTTGCCTACTGTATGATAGACATAATAGAAAAATTTTGCGCGAGATTTAACTAGTAGCCTAGAGTACAGTACTGCTGGCTACTTTTAAAAATAACCAGCAACACTGTTCATACAGGACTTCAGAATAGGTATTTTTCAAAGATCATTAGGTTTGGAGTACTTTAAGCGAAAAATTTCTTCCCAACCTATAAGCTATTGTAGCACCTTTGAAAAAAAATTTCAAGAGTAAAATTAAAAAAAGTACAGGGAAACTTTTTTTAATTTAGCCCCAAGCCCTATGCTTGAGGCTTATACTACAAGTTACCTAAGAAGCGAAAGCACTAATTGGCTGTTTTGGTTAGCCTGTGCCAACATTGCAGTTCCTGTTTGTGACAAGATCTGATTTTTGGTATAGTCAACCATTTGTTTAGCCATATCAGCGTCTCGGATTCTGGATTCTGCAGCTTGTAAGTTTTCAGCAGCAATGTCCAAGCCTACGACTGTCAATTCCATACGGTTTTGATAGCCACCTAGGTCGGCTCTTTGCTTGTTGATCTTTTTCAAGCCGTCATCAATGATTCCGATACTTCGGTTTGCATCTGAAGGAGTCTCGACTGTCATAATAGTTTCGTCACCAACATTGCGAATACCTAGAGCACCAGAAGTCATTGTGCCAATGAAAACTCGCATTCTCTGATCCATGTTGGCACCAATATGGAACCACATAGATGAGGTAACAACGTTTTCACCAGTTTCACGTGCGAAACGTCCTGTGAGCATGTTCATACCGTTGAACTGGGCTGAACTTGCAATGCGGTCAACTTCTGCAACCAATTGTGAAACTTCTACTTGAATGTACATTCTGTCTTCTGCTGAGTAAATACCGTTAGCAGCTTGTACAGCAAGCTCACGGATTCTCTGCATAATGTCAGTTGTTTCTTGCAAGTAAGCTTCAGCAACTTGGATAAAGTTAATGCCGTCTGAGGCGTTAGCTGATGCTCTGTTTAAACCGCGAATTTGACTTCGCATTTTTTCAGAAACAGCTAAACCAGAAGCGTCATCACCTGCTCGGTTGATTCTCATACCGCTTGAAAGCTTTTCAATGTCTTTACCAATACTTTTTGTGGTAAGACCCGATGTTCGTTGTGCGAACATTGCACTCATGTTATGATTGATAATCATAAGATATTCCTCCCTGGAATAATATTTCACAAAAACATCCTTGTTCTTGCGGAGGCTTATCATAAGCCTCATTTTGAGTATCGGTAAAACTTAAAAAAACTTTAGCCTTTTTTAAAAAAATCGCAAGGTTTTTTACATAACAGTAACTTAAAGCTAAATCTTGATAATACTAAATTAAGTTTTAGTAAAATTTAATAAAATATCAATATTTTTAATAAAAAGTTTATAAAAATAAAGATTATCACTTGACAAAAAAAACAAAATATGTTAAAATATATTCCAAGGAGATGAGTAAAATGGCAAAAATAAACATTAATATTGAGGACAGAATAAAGTTTAAAATTCCTTTTTGGGCAATTAACACCTGGACCTTTAATTTAGCTATGAAAGAAAATGCAAAGAACGGCGCTAAAGTACCTAAAATTACAGGCAAGGAATTAAAGGCAATAAAAGAGGAGTTAAAAAGGCTGGCTGATCCTACGGGAAATTTTGACTTAGTAACGGTAAAGCAAAATGGAAAGATAGTGATAAATATTAGTGTTTTAAAATAAGAAAAAATTTTGGAAATAAAGCATTTTATTTTCAAAAAAAATAAAAATCGAACATGGAGGAAAATATGTCGAGTTTTGATGAACAAAGAGCAGAGATTTTAGCTATGCTCAAAGATGGTAAGATTTCCGTAGAAGATGCGGAAAAATTGTTAGATGCAATTTCTGGAACTGCATCCAAGTCCCAAAATGTCAAAAGTGGCGGAACAAAGCTTAGTGGGAAAATTCTTCGTATTAAAGCAGGTATGGATGACGAAAATGAAAATGTTGAAGTTTCTGTACCTGCAAGCTTGTTACGTTTTACTAATGTTTTTTCGCAAAATGTTCCGAACTGCCCTGATATTGACATTGACGAATTAGAGAAAATGATAGAAAGTGGTGCAGTCGGTGAAATTATGAGCGTAAAACAAAATGGGAAACCAATAGTTAAAATTTTCGTGGAATAGTGCGAAAAGTTTTGACATTTTTGTTTTTTACGAAGTTTTCACATTGAAAAAACATCCTGTTTTTTCAATGTGAACTAGTTTTTTTGCTTTGACAGAAAAATATGTACTTGTTATAGTTTTACTTAAAGGATATGTGTGATGGATACTTTAAAAAATACGCAAAATAATCGTGACTTTACTATTTTGCTTTTATGTGATTTTATTTCATCTTTTGGAAATTGCTTTTTGGGAACGGCAATTATGCTTTTTAAATACAAGGAAGTTTATAACCTTCTTACTGTTTCGATTTTCCCAATGATTGCAATTTTAGCTATGTTTATTAGTTACCTTATAAACCTAAAATTTACTCTTAAATTTTCATTTAGAACGCTCTTCTTTTTCGGGGAAGTTTTAGCTTGTGCTTTTGCCCTTGCTCTTTACTTTGTGGGAAAAAACTTTTGGGGTATTGTTTTAGTTTATATTTGTTTTTCAATTTTTTTTGGACTTTTAGAAACTTATCGTGCTGAATTTTTGCGAGCTATTTCAAGTAATGAACAAATACCTTTTCGTCAAAGTATTTCTCAAGGAATAAACCTCCTTGTCGTTGTTGTAGGAAGCTTACTCGCAGGGGTTATTGCTGACAAACTTCCCTTAGAAAAACAAGGGCTTATGTACTTGATTACAGCATGTGTTTACCCTTTTACCGCGATACTCATTTTATTTATTTCAAAAGATATTTTTCCCGTAGAACAGGTTTCCGAAAACCAAGAAACTTCAAAAGCTAAAATGAAAGGGAAACTTTTTCGTTTTACCGAAGCAAGCCCAATATTTATAGGGAGTACGGTTATTGCCTTTGTTGGAGGAGCCGCGTCCTTACTCACAATGTCGTATATATTTAATGTTTTGCAATCTACAGCGATTATGTATTCAATTCTTATGGCAGTAAGTGCAGTAGGTTCAGCAGTCGGCTCATTTTTAATCAATGTGCCAATAATAAAGAAAAACTTAAAATTTATTAGTACGCTTGGTATTGCAGGAGTCGGCGGAATCTTTTTTTTAATTTTGCTACACCCAACATTTCCAGCCCTCATTGCAATTTTAACAATAAGTAGCGTTATGTCCTCTGTAGCTATGACCTATTATGCTATAGAACTTTACATCTACTATCAACAAAATACTATCCGAACAAAATCTGCTCTTTTTCAAGGCGTTATCCAGCTTGCACAAGCTGCATCAAAACCCCTTTCCGCACTTGGCGAAAGCCACTTTGGAATAGTTCCGTCATTTTTGGTTTGTGGCGTCGGTATGATTTTATGTAGCCCGATAAATCACATTAAGGTTAAAAAAGATTAGTGGTACTAGGAAGGAAGGGTTTTAAGAGATTTTTCGTCTGTGATGGGAGGAGAATGCTGAAACAAGGAGCGTAGCTCTTGTCTGCTTAGGTGGGAATTTTTTGGAGAAAAAATTCCCGCCCGACTTTGTCAGATTCTCGTTTTAGCTCAACGCTAGTTTAAAAACCCCGAGTTCCGAAACGAGGGGATAAGCGATTTTCGCAAGTAAGGACAAGTCTTACAAAGGTTAAAATTTTTGTAAATCTTTTTCAATTATCAAGTACAGAAAGTGGGTTTATTGCTTTTCCGTTTTTGTAAATTGAAAAATGTAAGTGCGGACCTGTGCTTCGTCCCGAACTTCCAAGTCTACCGATTTTTGTACCTTGTGTGATATAAATGCCTCGTTTTACATTGATACTCAAAAGGTGTCCGTATAAGCTTTGGTATCCGCCATCATGAATTATAATGATATAGTTCCCATATACACTATTATATCCTACTTCGCTTACTTTACCATCCATCACGCATTTTATTGTTGTACCTGCACGGTTTGCAATGTCAATTCCGTTATGAAAAGTTTTTAACCCTGTAAAAGGATCGCGTCTATAACCAAAAGGCGAGGTGAGTCTGCCCCTTACAGGATAAATAAAAAGTTCACCGAGTGCTTTTTTTAGTTGGAAACTTGAAAGGTTTCCACCGGGAATAAAAATTGTGTCGCCGGTGCAGATAGTTTCACTTTTCAAATCGTTTGCATCTACAAGATTATTTAAGCTTAATCCGTATTTTGATGCGATGCCTCCTAGTGTTTCACCCTGTTTTACTGTATGAGAAATGCCATCCATTGAGGGGATTTTTAATGTCTCGCCTGCTCTTAGTCTTTTGACATTTGAAATATTGTTCAGTGCAATTAGTGTACCGATAGATTTTAAACCAAATTTATATGCAACACCGCTTATAGTGTCGCCTGCTCGTACCGTGTATGTTTTAAAACTAACTTCACTTAAAAAATTATTTAAACTTGAAAGCATTTCAGGACTTGTTATATTTTCCTCTGTGTGCGGAAATAAAAATTCTTGAAGTGCAGTTTGCGAATCATTAAGTGCATAAAGTTCAAAGCTATTTGTTTTTACTTTTGCTGTAAAATAAAATAAAATAAAAAAAGCTAACATACTCAAAGTAAAAACTAAGACAAAACTTAAAAATATTATTTTAGATGCCTTTATAATAATTGGGCTTTCTTTACTTTTTGTTCCGTTGCTTAATGCTAAATTTAGAGTAAAATCCTGTCCAATTACAAGCTCTTGACTTTTGGTAAACTTTTTTTTCTCTTTCTTTTTTTTATTATCTGTGCCATAGTTCAAGTAGGATATTATTTGCATATCTTAAATTTCGGCAAAATATAAAAGTTTTTTAGTTTGAAAAAGATAAGATTTAGCTTAATTTTATGTACTAAAAATTTTAGAAACTTACCCCTTGAAAACAAATGCAATTTATAATACTATACATTAGGTTATGGCAAAGAAAAAACGCAATATAAAGTTTGGCTTTATTTTTTGGATAGTTTTTATTATCCTTGTTATTTTGCTATTTTTTATTAACAAGGAAAATATCCAAACAGTATTGAAAAACTTTAATTTTAAAGATATAAGAAAAGAAAAAACTGAAAATGTTCAATTGCAAATTCAAGACGAAATTGAGCGAATAAATGCTGAAATGCCGTCTGAAAACGAAACGCCAACTGAAAATACAAAAAACGAATCACAACCAGCTTCGGAAGAAAGTTCTGTAAAACAGCCCCCTGTTAACTCAAAGTCTGACAGCGATAAAAAAGAAGAAAAGCCCGAGACAAAAAAAACAGAAACTACTAAAACTAAACCCAAATCGGAAACAAAAAAAGATACTGCAAGTTCTGATAAAAAAGTCGAAGTTAGTAAAACTACCGAACCAAAAAAGTCTGAAACATCAAAAACAAAGGTGCAAACTAGAACAGCAAATATTTATTTTGTAAATATTGATTCGGATGGACTTATTTCGCGAGTGCCTGTTCGAAGAAATCTCCCTGTTTCAGATTCGCCGATGAGCGATGCTTTAAAAAGCTTGTTTTCAGGCACGACTTCTGAAGAAGCAAAAAAATCTTACCGCTCGCTAATTCCACCTAATACTAAACTTTTGAGTGCAACAGTGCGGGATGGAATAGCCTATATAAATGTTAGTGAAAGCTTTGAATTTAACAAATATGGAATTGAAGGATATCTTGCAGAACTTGCGCAAGTAGTATATACTGCAACTGAGTTTTCTACTGTTAACTCGGTCCAATTTTTAATTGAAGGGCAGAAAAAAAACTATCTTGGCTCAGATGGTGTTTGGATAGGTTCGCCACTTTCGCGTGCCTCGTTCAAATAAAACTGAATGATTTTAAAATGGATAGATAAAAAAAAAGAGCTTTTGTAAAAAGCTTTATTAAAATTTTTAGGAAGGAGAATTTTATTTATGGAAGAATTTTTGTCTAGTAATATGGGTATGCTTGTGCTTTTGGCAGTACCTGCATTACTTTCGCTTTTTGCACAGTTTTGGGTGAAGTCAACTTTTCGAAAGTACTCAAACACCAAAAACTCTCGCAATATAAACGGAGCTCAGGCAGCAAAAACCCTGCTTGAAATTAACGGTATACATAATGTTGGTATCCAATCGGTGGCAGGTGCTTTAACCGACCATTATGACCCCGGGAAAAAAGTTTTGCGGCTTTCAGAACCTGTTTACGCTTCTACGAGCATTGCGGCTGTGGGAGTTTCGGCTCACGAAACAGGGCACGCAATTCAACATAATGTTAACTATGCCCCGTTAGTTTTACGGAGTACCCTCGTTCCTATAGCGAATATCGGCTCAAATGCTGGACCTTATTTAATCATTGCAGGAATAATTGCGTCCATATCTTTTTTAACCACCTTAGGAATTATTCTTTTTAGTGGAGCGGTGGCGTTTTACATTGTTACCTTACCAGTGGAATTTAATGCATCAAGACGAGCTTTACAAAACCTTGAAGCTAATAATATTTTAAGCTTTGAAGAACTCAAGGGAGCTAAAAAAGTTTTAACCGCAGCAGCCTTAACATATGTCGCCTCAGCCGTAACAGCTGTCGCCAACTTGCTCCGACTGATTTTAATGGCAAGAAAACGACGAGACGATTAGGCTCAACTAAACCTGTGTGGCTTGCTAAACATTCTGCACAGATGGCTTGACAGGCTTTGAAGTTTAGGTTTTTTAACCCCTTTAAGACTTGAGCGTGCTTTGTGAAAATCGTTTATCCCTTCGTCTCGGATAACTCAGGGGCTTAAAACTATCTATGAGCTATAACGCTAAACTGGCAACGAGGGCGGGAATTTTTGTGCAAAAATTCCCGCTTAAGCAGACAAGAGCTACGCTCCTCGCTAGAGCTCACTCGCTAAGGACGGCGAGCTAGAATAGAGCATTTAGCGAGTTTTATTGCACGGCTTCGGTTTTCTTAAAATAGGCACACGAATGTGTGCCCGAAAATACGGTTTTCTTAATTCGGACAAATCTTAACTAAAATATTTAATTGTCAATTTTGCAGTACTTGAAATTGGTAGAGCTTAAGATTAGAATAAAACGATGAAAACAAAAAAAGTCTTGGTTGCACTTAGTGGGGGCGTGGATAGTGCTGTGGCAGTGGAGCTTTTGGCGGAGAGAGGCTACGAATTGGCGGGGGCAACGATGGTGTTTCGGGTCAGTGAAACTTTGGATGCAATTCAAGCCGAAAATCTTCAAGCGGCTCAGAAAATTTGTGAGCGATTGGGAATTGTGCATTATGTGTTTGATGTAACGAAGGAGTTTCGCTCGACAGTTTTAGATTATTTTGTAAAAGCGTATGAAGAAGGATTGACGCCGAATCCTTGTTTTGTTTGCAATCGAAAAATAAAGTTCGGTATTTTTTTGGAAAAAGCAAAGGAGCTTGGTTTTGATTTTGTGGCAACGGGACATTATGCTAAGGTTTTTTACGATGAGGCTCTTGAACGGTTTAGGCTTTTTGCAGGCAAAGATGACAAAAAAGACCAAAGTTATTTTTTGGCAGGTTTAAATCAAAAACAGCTTTCGCAAATTATCTTTCCTTTGCAGGATTTAACAAAGCAAGAAGTAAAAAAAATCGCAAAGAGCAAGGGCATAAAAACTGCAACACAAAAAGAAAGTCAGGATATTTGTTTTGTGCCATCGGGAGATTATACAAAGCTTATTGAAAAATTTTCTACAAAAAAAATAGCACAAGGCGATTTTTTTACAAGGGACGGTAAGCTCGTTGGACAACACAAGGGAATTATCCATTATACAATCGGACAAAGGCGTGGCTTAAATGTGAGTTTGGGCAAACCTGTTTATGTTTTAGAAAAAAACGCAAAGACGGGAAAAATAATACTTGGAAAGAGGGAAGAGCTTTATTGTGAAAGTTTACTCGCAACGGATATAAACTTTATTGCCACGGAAGTTTTACAAAAGCTAAAAAACGCAAATCTTGAACTAAGTGCAAAAACGCGTTATCGTACAAGGGCTAAAAAATGCATCATCGGAAAAATCGATAAAAGTTATTTTGAAAATTATTTTACAAATGAGTTAAAAACTTCGGCGGTTTTAACTTTGCGTTTTTTAGAAAAGGATTTTGCTGTAGCACCGGGACAAGCCCTAGTACTTTATGATGGAGATGAAATTGTTGCCAGTGGAATAATTGTAAAGACAAAGTTTATCACTTGAATTTTATTGAAACTTTTTGTAAATTATACTGTCCAAAGATAATAGTAAATGCTAAAATTAACAAATTTTAGGAAGTTCATAAAATCTTATTTCTAAAATCTTGACTTTTTTGGAGATTACTAAAATTATAAATTGTAGAGGTGCTACATGCAAACAATTAAAGAATTAGGCTTGTATACATTTCAAGCTGTTTTAAACAACTCGCTAAAGCGTTTTTCAAAAAGACCTTGTTGTAATTTTCCTGACCAAGAACCTTTAACCTATGCCGATGTTAACGAAAAAATTATAGAAAATCAAAAATTATTATATAGCTTGGGAGTTTCACAAGGTGACAAGGTCGCTATTTACGCCCGTAATTCGCCTAACTGGATTATTAGCTATTTAGCGATTGTAACTTATGGAGCGATTGTTGTCCCTCTTATGCCCGACTTTTCCAAAGAAGAAGTAAAAAACGCTTTAGAGCATTCGGATACGGAAACAGTTTTTGTTGCAAAAAAGCTTTTAGAAAAAGTTCCTGATAGTATTAAAAATATTATTCAACTTGATGACTTTTCGGTTCTGCGTTCAAATGTAGATTTGCCTGAAGATTATTCGGCAGACAAGGTTGATTTTGAAAATACTTATATTGCAGAAGAAGATGATGTTTCCACAATAATATACACTTCAGGAACAACAGGAAGGTCGAAGGGTGTTGTTCTAACAAATAAAAATTTAGTTTGGAATGCTGTGCAAGGACAAGATTGTTATCGAGTGTATCAAACAGATGTTGTCGTTTCGATTTTGCCACTTGCACATGTTTACGAATTTATGATAGGTTTTTTGATGATATTTTTAAATGGTGCACACATTGTTTATCTTGCAGGTCCGCCAATTCCCAGTATTTTATTGCCAACTCTAAAACATGCGCGACCAAATATTATATTGGCTGTTCCACTAATTATGGAAAAAATTTACAAAAGTAAGGTTGTGCCTGCTTTAAATAAAACGCCCTTGAGAAAAAAACTTATGAAGTATTGGATTTTTAGAAAATTTTTTTCAGTACTTGCTGGTAAAAAAATTAAAAAAGCTATGGGCGGACGCATTCAATTTTTTGGACTTGGCGGTTCTAAGCTCGATACAGAAATAGAAAAATTTTTAAAGATGGCAGGTTTCCCATACGCTTTAGGTTATGGACTAACAGAAACTTCGGCTCTCGTTATCCATTCGGCACCAAATGTTACAAAACCCGGTAGCATCGGTTTTGTGTTGAACGGGCTTGATGTAAAAATCATTGATAAAAACGCAGAAGGAGTTGGCGAGCTTGTGGTAAAAGGTCCCAACGTAATGAAAGAATATTACAAAGCTCCCGAACTCACTGCCAAATCTTTTACCAAGGATGGCTACTTCCGTACAGGCGACTTATTTTCCAAAGACAAAAAAGGACGCTTTTCAATTCGCGGACGCATTAAAAACTTAATCCTTGATGCAAGTGGAGAAAATATTTACCCCGAGGACATTGAGTTTGTGTTGAACCAACACGAAATTGTAAGTGAGTCCTTGGTGATTGCAGGCGAACATTCTTCCCTCAAAGCAATTATAAAAATTAACGAAGAAAAGCTTAAAAAAATCAAAGCGGAAGAAAAAGCTCGACTTGAAAGCCAAAGCATCAAAGACAAAATCGACTCAGCAATTAGCGATGTCAGCGATATCTTTGTAACAACTAGAGACAGACTTTTAGACGATGTCAAACTTTTTGTCAACTCAAAAGTAAACGCTCGCTCAAAAATAAACGACATTGAAGTTGTAGACGAATTTGAAAAAACTGCCAGCGGAAAAATTAAGCGATACATTTACGATTTTTTCGATAAAAATAAAAAATCTTAAAATTTTACTTTTGTAAGACGAACCATGCCCTGCGAAAAACGCTTATCCGCTCACTCTGGATGGGTGAGCGGTTTTTAAAACTTCGCAATGAGCTATAACGCAAATCTGGCAAAGTGGACGGGAATTTTTGACGCACAAAAATTCCCGCTTAAGCAAGCCAGAGCTACGCTCCTCGCTAGAGCGTAAACAGTTGTGATGTAGTACTTCAATAAAACACCCTTGTTTTCCCAAAATACCAAGTTTTTTGCTCAAGTTAGCTTTTTACTTTAACCAAGTCGTCAATGTTTTTAAAACTTTTTTCTCCCGCTTTTTCGATTATATTTCCAAAAGGCATTTGCGAAATTAGTTTCCAGTTAGTAGGAATGTCAAAACTTGCTTTCACTTTTTCATCAATTAGCGGATTATAGTGCTGGATATTTGCACCCAAGCCTAAATCGCTCAAGCCCGTCCAAACATTAATCTGTGCCATTCCTGCACTTTCGCTTGCCCAGCCATAAAAGTTTTCGCTTATTTTTTCTGCATTTTCTTTTATTTCAGCTTCATCAACGAAAAACAAAACAGTGCCATAAGCTGAAAGAAAACTTTTATCTATTTTCTTTTCTGATTTTGTAAAACGCTCTGCTCCTATTTTTTCTAGTAAAACCTCTTTTACAATAGCCCATAACTTTTTATGATTTTCCCCGAACAAAATCATTGCTCGCGTTGACTGAATATTGTAAGGGCTGGGAGTATGCTTAATTCCTTCTTTTACAACTTCGACCACCTTTTCTTTTGGCACCTTAATTTTATTAGTCAAGCTATATTGAGATCGTCTAGCTTTTATAGCATCCAAATATTCCATTTTTTCCTCCTATCAATAATCAAATTGAATAATTAAACTTAGTAGCAATATACGAATTTTTTTTGTTATAATCAAGGCTTAGTTTTTAGGTTTTGCGACAGCAAAATTCGACAATTAAATTAGGCGGTTTTTTCTGGTTCTGTTACACTTCGAATTTGAACATAAATTATAATAGTGTAAGTTAAAGCATATGTAAATTTGTCTCACTATTAAACTGTGATTTACAGATGCAAGCAAATCTTAGGAACGAAAAAATAATAGGCAATAATTATATTCCACAAAAATGTATGCCATATGAATTAGCACCTAATACAAAAAATGCAGGACTAAAATTTTACGAATATGACCCAATAGACTTTGTTTCGGAAACAGCAAGCTTTAATTTTTTTCAAGTTCAAACCAATATGCACATTTACGACTGGTGGTATGATGCCATCACTGTCGGAAAAAATTTGAAAGCCGTAAAAGCCAAACGTTTTATGCCTAGAATTGCTCCTGAAGCGGAAACGGACTGGACAATTCGTAACTCAAAATGTACTGTAAAATCTCCGTACGGAAAAAGGAGTTGACGGGTAGCGGTCAGTTAATATGCATTATCGTGCTGGAAAACGCACTAACTTATAAACCTTGTTGAAGTTATTTTTACATTTTACAAGCTGCCGACTCGATCTTACTCAATTACGGAAATGGGCAGAACGAGCATCCCAAGTGGAAGCATTGCGTTAATCAAGGCAATATGTGAATATTTTGGAATATCTGAAACGCTTAGATCCATTTCTTTTAGTAAGCCCTTTTCAAGACTTGCCTGCCGCATCGTTCCGTTTAACAAAAAACTCTTGGGAGTAAACCACGTTCCATCTTTTAGGAAACAAACATTTGTGTACGTTGTATCCGTAATTAGGGAGTTTTTTACCAAAAGCGGTTCGGCGGGAAATGCTTGCTCTTTTAATTTGTCCAAAAAAATTCGGTCTTCGTATTTCAAATTATAGTCGAAAGTATCGGGTATGTAAACTATTTTTAATCTTTTAACGGTTTTCATTTTATATAAAACGGTTTCTGCTTTTATTATCCTTTCCGAATTATAAACTATCCTAAGCTTGTACTTACTTTCGTGTTCGGGGAATTGACAAAGCTTATCAAAAATTTTTTCAAAGAAGAGTTTACCATTTTCACTGTCGAACCAAGTTTTTTTACCGATTGATTTTTCTATTCGAGCAATGTGATATTTTGCATTGTTGACAAAACCATTTTCAACGCAAATGCTTTCAATAAAATTTATATTTTTCATATTTGTTTTTTATAACTAAGTATCAAAAAGAAAGTAAACCTTGATCAGGAAGTTTTACAAGCTTTTACGGGAAATATATTTTTTCGAGTACTTCACCATATTCTTTTTTACAATCGCTTTCGACTGTTATTCCGCCTCCGGAATAGAAAAATTTTTGCCCTTTTTTGTCTTCAGCAATAAAGCGAATCATAACGCCCGTATCTAAACTACTTCCGTCAAAGACGCCACAAATCCCTGTGTAAAATCCACGTGAATTTGTTTCGCAGACTTTAATTAAGTCGATAGCACTTTTTTTGGGAACACCTGAAATGGAACTCGCAGGTAAAATCCTTTGTATTAAGTTACCCAAGTTTTTCTTCCATGTTTTAGTGTTTAGTTTTGCGGAAACTTCCGAACTAACTTGTAATAAATCGCCGTTGCTTGTTTTCAAAACGTCAATGTACCGATAACGAGTTACGTTTACTTCGTCTGCAATTGTTTGCAAATCCTGCTTCGTGACCTCGATAACTGCATTGTGTTCATTGATTTCTTTTTTGTTTTCTAAAATCAAATTTGCCGCATTTGGAATGGAAGCAGAAATAGTTCCTTTCATCGGCGTACAGAATATTTTTCCCGTTTTGTCTATTTTTATAAAAGGTTCGGGAGAAAAGCAAACAAAACGATTCGGTAAATAAACCTTGTAACGAGCCGAAGTCAAAGCAAAAATTTCTTCCAACCTATATTTAGAATAAATCGGTGTTGCCATTGTTAAATTAATAACCTTAACTTCTTTTGTTAAAAATTTTTCCTGTGCGAGGTTAAAACTTTTTTTATATTTTTCAAAATCTTCAGACAAAATCTCAAGTTTTTCCAAACACGCATTATGCTTATGTTCCGAATTTATTTCTACAAAAAAATCTTTTGCATCTTTTTCATTTTCGCAATCACAAAAAAAAGCCTCGTTGCATTCATAATTGATAATAAACTTAAACCGTTTTTCCCTGCAGGCGTACTCATTGATAGTCGCCCAAAAATCCGTCATATTTGTAAAACGCATATTTATATTTCACCAAGCTCGTAAATCTTTGCATACTTTTTTGGTTTCCAATTAAAACTAAAGCTCAAATCTGTCGCCATATTTTACAATACTTACATCGTTAAAATTGTTTTTAGATAGGTGGGACATAAAAGCATTTTGTTCTTTTGGCTCGCCATGCACTAAAAAGATGCGTTTTAAGTTACTGTTATCATTTTGCTTTAGCCAGTCAATAAGCTCGCTATAATCTCCGTGTGCACTAAAGGCGTTAATTTGTACAATCTCTGCATTTACGTCAAGAACATTTCCAAAAATTCTTACTTTTGGCTCGCGGTTTTGTAAACGCCTTCCCAAGGTGTTTGCAGCCATAAAACCCACAAGCATAATAATCGTAGAAGACTTTTCGATATTATTTGCTAAATGGTGAGTTATCCGTCCAAACTCGCACATACCATCCGCGCTGATAATAACCATCGGTTGGTTGCTTTTATTAAGTTTTTTTGACTCGTTTACACTTGTAATAAAACTTAAAGAGTTAAAACCAAAAGGATTTTTATGATGTTTGATAAAAGCTTCATGAGTTTCTTTGTCATAGCATTCAGGATGCACTTGAAAAATACTCGTAGCGTTTACAGCCATCGGCGAGTCAACATAAATTGGAATTTCAGGAATTCTTTTCGCATCAAGAAGCTGATGAAAATGATACACAATTTCCTGTGTCCGCTCTACCGCAAAAGCAGGAATAATTATTTTTCCGCCCGTCCTGTAAACCCTATTTGTCGCCTCTGCTAACATTTCCAGAGCGTTATCCTTACTTTCGTGCAGACGGTCTCCGTAAGTACTTTCCAAAACCACATAATCCACAGCAGGCAAATTTTCGGGGTCTCGAATAATCGCCTTTTCTTTACGCCCCAAATCGCCAGTAAAAGCAATACGAACTTCTTTGCCCGAGGCGTCCTTCGCAGTAATGAGAGCAGTCGCAGAACCTAAAATATGTCCTGCATCGTAAAACTCCAAAGAAATGCCCTCACCGATAAAAATTTTTCTATTGTACGAAACAGTAACAAATTGGTTTATTGTTTGTACAACATCTGTTTCGTCATAAAGAGGTTGCCAAGTAAATTTTTCTCCTTTTTTCAAAGCTTGTTTTTGTAAAAACTCTTGGTCTCGGGCTTGAATATGAGCCGAATCCATTAAAATCAAGTTAGCAAGGTCTCGAGTTGCCGGAGTAGAATAAATATTGCCATAATAGCCATGCTTGTACAATAAAGGCAACAAACCACAGTGGTCATAATGCCCGTGTGTCAAAACCACTCCATCCAATTTTTCAATAGGCACATTAAAATCCCTATTTTTTTTGTCCGCTTCTGCACGCTTTCCTTGAAAAGCCCCACAATCAATTAAAAAAGAACGCCCGTCAACTTCAAGAATATGTTTTGAACCTGTAACTTCTTGGGCAGCTCCTAAAGAATAAAAAGAAATAGCCATACAATAATTATAGTAAAAAGCCCAAGTAAAAACTAGTGCAAAAAGCCAAAAAACTCCAGTTTTTGTAAATTGACCTTTGTAAGACTTATCCGTATTTTGCGAAAAACGCTACTCTCGCCACGGACGGCGAGCTAGTAATTTATGTTTTAACATTTATAAGATGAACCATACCCTGCGAAAAACGCCTATCTCCTTGCTGTAGATGGGCAAGGAGTCTTAAACCTAGCGGTGAGTTAAAACGCGAATCTGGCAAAGTTGGGACAAGAATTTTTTCTGTCAAAAATTCTTGTCCGTAAGCAGACAAGAGCTACGCTCCTCGATAGAGCGTAAACTTCCGACAAGGAGATTTGACTAATGAACAAAGTTATAAATTTATAGAAAGCTCTTGATATTTATCAGAGGTGGACTACAATTAAAATGACTGTTTTAGGGAAGAGGATTATGAAAAAGAGTACACGATGTATTTTGAAAAATGTAGCGTTTTTTGTGTTTGCAGGGTTTTTGCTCGCTATGACCGCTTGTGAAACAACACAGGCACAAACAAAGAAAAACGAGATGGAGGCAGATGTTCTTCTTGAGCAAGGTAAGGTAGCCTTTGAAGCAGGAAACTACGAGAAAGCTTTTACACTTTTCAGTAAATCTGCCGAACAGGGAAATGTCTCCGCACAATGTTTAGTTGGTGTTATGTATTTGGGACTGGGAGACGAACCAAATTACCAAAAGCAAATGAATGGCTTACAAAAGCTAGCCGTGCAGGAAACGCTGTAGCACAAAATGTTTTAGGTTTGATGTACTGGCAAGGTCTAGGTGTAAAACCCGATTATCAAAAAGCCTTTGCTTTATTTACAAAATCAGCTGAACAAGGTTATTTTTTAGCACAGCTTCACCTCGGGCTTATGTATGAAAAGGGACTCGGCGTAAAACCCAATATGCAAAAAGCTACTGAGTGGTATAACAAGGTTGGTGTACAAGATAGTGATGACGCACAAGAGGCATTAAAACAAATTCATTAAAGATAATAATAATAATAATAATAATAATAATAATAATAATAATAATAATAATAATAATAATAATAATAATAATAATAATAATAATAATAATAATAA